>JACQPF010000203.1 GCA_016207625.1 Elusimicrobiota bacterium
AAACAGAACCGAGGCGTTTTCCGATATGGAATAAAAGAGGGGTTTCTGAACCGGCTTCTCGGACGACCAGTCCGTCTGCCGTATTTCCAGAGCGAGCTCCGTTCCTTCCTTGCCCGCCGGGACGCGAAGCGAGAAACCTGCGCCCCAGCTCCAGGGCATTTGATAGCGGTCTTGACCGCTCAGGCTTCGACTTTGGTTCAAGGAGTCGTGAAACCGGTACCGGCGCGATATCGCCGCCGGCGGCTGGAACACGGCTCCCGCGCGGAACCCTTCCGACGGCCGCCAACAGAAACCCGTCCGGAACACGCCTCCCCGGTCATCCGCCGTTTCCCAGGCGTTGAGGATCTGGCCGGACCCGGATGTCCATTGGCTGGCGCGAAAGGATTCATGCCCGATCCACCTCTCATAAAGGATTCCCCAAGACATGTCACGTCGGAGAAGGCCCCCGAAAGCCAACGAGGCCGCCCACAAGGCGTTTGATCCGTCGAGTTCGTTCAAAAGCACCGGGGTTCCGTCGGCGAGGGAGATCGCATAGACCCCTTCGTACTGGAAATCATGATTGGGCGCCGCCCCTCCTCCCAGCCAGACTTTTCCTCCCTGGAACGGAAGGACGAAGGAGATCTCATTGAACTCGGGGGATCCGGTCTCCTGGATTCGGGTGGACACGGGCGATTCCGCTTTCTTCTCAGTCAAGACCGCGTAGCCGAAGGAAAATGAGATTTCCTTTCTGTTCAGGTCCGCCATGACGGCCGGATTCACTCGGAACCCCGCGGCGCCCTGCGCGCGAGACATGCCGGTCGACCCCATGGCCGCGCTCCGGGCGCCGTAGCCCGCAATGGGATCGCCCCATTCTCGAACCCCGAGATATGTTCGCGCGGACACAAAAGAGGCCCCCGCCATGAGTCCTCCCGTCAAAAGGATCATTTTCAAAGGCTTCATTTGTACTTGCCCCATCTGTAATCCAGCTGGATGTGGAACCCTTGCCGGGTCGCGCTGAACGCGCGTTTTTCCTGCTCCGTCAACGACGCTTGCCTGGTGTTGAGGTCCCCGGGACGGCGCGTCACATCGTATTTCAACCAAGCGCTCACCCGGGGACCTATTTCCTGCCTCAAGGTCACAACAAAACGTGTGCCGGGAGACCCCCGCAAGCTGTTCATGGCGCCCGCCAGCCTGTTGTAAACGACGCCGTCCCAAATTTCCTCAACGCCCGTGTTCAAATAGGCTTGCGGAGAATCAAAAACATAAGTCCGCGCGGCGAGCATCAGATCTTCCTTCACTCGAAACCGAAGGTCCGCCATCCACAGGTCCCCAAACCTCCCTTTCCCGGGCGGAAACGTCTCATGGCGCGTCTCGTATCTCAGAAGGAGCCGTACGGACAAAGGGTTTTCCCACGCGGCCTGGTAACGGACCTTCTCGACGGTCTCTCTTTCCTGCCGGCGCAACTCAACCATGCCGTTGCCCGGGACGGCCTCCGACCTTTTTTCCTGGTCCCGCCGCTGATAGCGGACCAAGAACTCGAATGGTTTTGAGGGCCGAAGAGCGTTCTCAAAATATACGGCTCGCCCTTCCGACGAATGTATGGGCAGGGAATTCCTGCCGTTTCCCATCGCGCGCGGGAACCCGGCCAAAGTCAAAACCAACTGGCTCCGACAGGAAGACGTCGAATACTGCCCGCCGGTCATCACTCCTTTTTGGTTGTCCGTCAAATCCTCGGGCTGACCCATGACCGAAAAAGAAACGCCTTTCCCGTGGCGGGAAAAGAACGCCGAATCGTAATCAAAGAAACTGGCCCAAAAGGAAAGACGCTCCCGACGCCAAAGAGGAGTGAGAGTCCACGCTTGGCCGGTTTGCCGGCTCGCGCCGTCTCCGCGAGACAAGGAACGGCCGGCCTCTCCGAAGAGGTTCCATGCCCCAAAGAAGAGATCAAAATCGAGCGAGGCGGCCGTGTTCTCGTCGCCTCGGAAAGCATGCGAACCCGCGAAGGGGGTCGTCGCCGGGTTGATCCCTCTGCTGTATCGGGTGACGGCTCCCGTCAATCCCACGGAGGAGGACCCTGGCCCCGTGAAAGACAATCGTCCCCCGATGAGACGCTCGCTCGTCGTATCGTTGTTCCTCAAATCGTCCTCGTCCTGAAGGTCCCCCAAATTTTCACGCAGGCGGTTGATGTCTTCATTCACCGTCCCTGTTCCGGAATCGAGTTTGAGGTCCAAGTCTTTTTGCGAAAGATAAAGCTCCGCGCCCAGGGCGCCTTTTCGCGACACGATCGCCGCTCCTCTGAGATATTGGTTGCTCCCGCTTGTAAAATCGGACCTGGGCCCCGCCGCCTTCACCTTCACGGGCCGGACGAACTCCCCAAGGCCGTCATAGAACAAAAGGCCTTGGCCCAGAGAAAGGGTATAGTCCCCAAGGACCATACGCTCCAGGGAGCCTCGGCGGCCCATCTGCATGGAAAATTTGACGACGGCCTTCCTTTGTATGTCCCCGAGCGTCAACGCCGGACCGACGCCGGCCCTTTTGATCAGCCATCCCGCTTGAACCCTCCCGCCGAACCGCATCCGCGTGCGGTTGTAGACATAAGCGGCGTGCTGAAGCTCCGGCGGCGCCTCCAGGAGAGTGGTCCCGCGCGGCGACACGTTCCTCATCCTCAACCTCACGTCTCCTGAAAAAGGGAACGGTCGGACGCCCTTCGGTTGAACAAACACGAAGGGCTGAAGAGCCTCATGAAGAGTTTCGTCGATCCCCGGGACCTCCCGAAGGTCCGACCTGGACTCGAAACCGTCCCTTCGTTCCCTTTCTCGAAATATTCTCCGAGCCAGCGGCCGGTCCACGCCGGGCAGCCGACGCAGGTCCTCCTCGGACGCGGCGTTCAGATCCAGAGGCTGATCCGCCAATTCCTGGACGATATCGCCCTCCTCTTGCCGTGCGGTGTCCATGGAAAACCCTTCTCCTTCGGCGGCGGCCCGGTGACACGGCAACGCCAACCCTGCGCCCAAGACGAGCGCGACGCCGCCCTTCCACATTTATCGAGTTTTCAGTGGAGAATCATCGGTTGCGATCTCCATGAAGGGGTGGATTTTGAGGAACGCGCGGCGGGACATGCCCGGCACGCGAAGGAGGTCTTCCGTTTTCTGAAAGGGCCCGTTTTCTTCTCGAAACCTGAGGATCTTTTCCGCCGTGGCGCGGCCGACGCCGGGCAGGCGCATCAACTCATCAAAAGCGGCCTTGTTCAGATCCACAGTTTTGTCTCCTTCCGCCGGACGCGGCGACGGTTCCTTTCCCCAGCGGAAAACCAGGTCGACGTGGTGCTGGCCCTCAAGGAAGGGATGCGTGAGGTAGGCGTAATCGAGGAGGATCCCCCTCGCGTTCAACCCGACCCCGACGGAGAAACGATTGGGCTCCGTCTGGGCCCCGAAGCGGACGCTGAGAAAGGAACTCCCTCGCATCTCTTGCCCCGCCCTGAGCGACACGCGACCGGCAACGGGTCTCACCAGATCAAACGATGTTTGGGACATGGGAACAGGCCGGAAAGCCAAGCCGAACCGCATCTGTTGAGGAGGCCCCTCCGTCGTGTTCGAGAAGTTCGGCTGGTTGACGTTTTGAAACGAAACCCCCGCGCTCACCTTCGGGTGGAACCGTCCGAGGACGCCCACATCCATCCCCAGGGCGGAAACGGACCCATACCGGCTCAAGCTCAATCGATAGAGTCGGAACGAATAGCCCAGCGCCACGGGGGATGACAAGAAGACGCTGTGCGCGATTGAAAATTCCTGCTCCCGGTACATGGAATTGCCGAATTGGCGCGCGGACATTCCCCACGACCCCCTCGATCGAGTGGGGAACGCGCAGGCCAGCGAGCTTTGGGCGAGGTCCGGCAAGGAGAACAGCCGCGTGTATCCGGAAACCAATTCTCCCTGCCGAAGGGTCCGCAATTGGGCGGGGTTGTAAAAGAAATCCGTTCCCTCTTGCAGGGCCGTCATGGCTTCGCCAAGGCCGGCGGCTCGGGCGGAGAAGGGTTTCTCCTCGAAAGCCGCTTGGCCGCCGACCGCGACGACAAGGAAGAGAGCGCATCCCCCGGCCGCTGAGAAACGCCTCGTTTTTTTAGGCACTCTTAAAACCGCCGGCCGAGGACGACGATGTCTTTTTCCGTCACTTGGCCGCCCGTAACGGAATCCATCCCCTCGAGGTACACGATGTAGATGCCTATGGGAGCCAGTTCCCCCCCGCTGTTCCGGCCATCCCAAAACACGGACCCGGACGCCGTTCCGGAGTAGGCGGAGCCGCCGAGCCCGACATCGTTGTTCATGAGCTCAACGACCGTTTCCCCGCGGACGTCTACGACCCGGATCGTCTTGGTCACCGTGGGAGACCCCACGTTGAAGGTGATCCTCGCCGACCGGCGGGCCGCGTCCGGGTCATCGGGTGAGAAAGGATTCCTTGAACCGTCCACCTGGATAGGCCGCTCGGGGATCAACGCTTGCTCTTGCGTGCGGTCATCGGCCGGAGACACCGGGCATTCCTCGCCCGGCGAACACTCGTCATCGGAGCAATCGACGTCTCCGTCCTCGTCATCGTCCCGGCCGTTCCGGCAGTCCTCCGGCCGGGGCTCCGGCTCTATTCGTTCCGCTTCACGCAGGTTTTGGGCCCCCGGCGTCGGGGTGGAAAACGCCACCCAATCCCCGACGGAGTTGCTGTCGGCGCCGTCCTTGGACCGCCCCAGGGAATAGCCCTTCCCCAGATCGTCCAGAGCCACCGCCGTCCCGCTGGACCAGATCCCGGCGTCGATCGCGGCCGTTTGATCCCGCACGCCGTCATAGCGGCCGTCCGTCACCCAGGCCGCGAAATCCACGAGGGTCGCCGTGCTTTGAGAACCGGCCGAATAGAGGGAAAGCTCATCCTCCGTCGCCGCCAGGCTGACCGTGGTCGCCGTCCCGGTGTAAACGACGGCCAAGTTGTCGGAGAAATCCGTGTCGTCGGTGCCCTGGGCATCGACGTAGACCACGACATAGGCCCCCGCCGGGACCGGCGTGGACAGATGGATTTTGATTTCCTTGCCGGACGCCGCGTCCTCGTCATCCAAAGTCCAGTTGTTGATGGAGACGGGGCCGGACCCTGTCACGAAGAGTTCCACCCAATCCGGCGAACCGGTCGGTTCATCAAATGCCACTTCATTGATTAAGACGGAGGAATGGACGGGTGAGGCGAGAAGGATCGTGAGCCAGATCAGAGAAACACCGGTCTGAAATCGGAAACGATGGGTCTGGTCGTCTCGTGCGGTCATGAGCGCCCTATTTTAATCCGGAGCCAGCCGGGGCGCATCGGCGAACTCCGCAATGACCGGAAGTAAGTTTACGTATTTACGTTATACGTAAATTTTCACAGGCCTTTCCATTGAGAGAAAGCGAGGAGCCCGATGATGGTTTTTGAGTCCCGGATGGCGCCCCGCCGAATCATCTGGAGGGCTGAGCTCAAACGGATCTTCACGGGTTCGAGCAATTCGTCCTCGTCCGGATGGAAATGTCCATGAGTGAGGTCCTGGGCGAGAAAGACGTGGATGATTTCGTTGGCGAAGGCGGCGGTGGGCCAATAGGAGAGAAGCTTCCGGATCCGGCGGGCTTTGAAGCCGGTCTCCTACTCCAATTCCCGGCGGACGCAAGGAAGGATCGGTTCGCCCTTGCCGAGCTTCCCGGCGGGCAGTTCAAGGGTCACTTCTTTGACGGGGTAACGGTATTGGCGCACGAACAGGAGAGTGGGATCCGCTGTCGCCTTCAAAAGGGGGACGACCGCCACGGCTCCGGGATGGTCCAGATATTCCCGCACGGCCCGGACGCCGTTCGGCAACCGCACGGTGTCGATCCGGAAGTTGACGGCCCGCCCCTTGACGGAACGGGAGCGCCGCACGAACCTTTCGGTGAAATCGGCGGGCATTTCCTAAGTATGCTCGCTCACTTGCACGTGCTTGCGGACGGGGAGCGCCAGGGACTTGGTTTCCAGGAACCCGGCCGCCAGCGCCCCGAGGTAATAGATCCACCATTGGTTGGGGATGTGCGCGATCAAGAAGATCAAGCCGACCGACAGCATCGATATGGAAAAGGCGTAGCATCCCGCCCCGAGCAAATACAGCTTCTTGGGCATGTTGTCGTACAGCGTCCTTTTCTCAGGCGGATAGGTCTTGGCGTGCCAAAAGACGACCGACCCGGCCGCGAAAACCAAGAAGACGGGATCGATCAGCCGGACGATGAAAAGGATCCGCATCAGCTCACGGAGGTCCTCCCGGGGATTCTTGAACCAAAGCCCGTCATAGGCCCGGAAACGGCCCAGGTGAAAGATCTCCTCGCTCCCGCCGATGGCGAAAATATTCGCGACAATGAAAACGGCGGCCAGCGCCACCCCCAGCCCCATCACGCACGCGACCAGGCGGCGGGGGATGTGCTCGGAGCCGAAAACGAGGCTCATGATGGCGATGAAAACGGCGGGGCCGAAGAAACCGATCATCAGGAATTCCCGAACGTTGTTCACGATCAAAGGCCAGGGATGCGGCCAAAGGATCTGGAGGGGGCGGGACGCCAGGTAAATCCCCAGGAACAGGAAGGCCCCATAGGCGCCTTTATACGTCAGCTCTCCCGTGATCAACGTGCGCATGGGGCCGACATGCTTGACGTATTTGGCCATGGCGAAAAAAATCAGGCCGGAAAGGACCGGGACGACGACGTTCAGGAAAACCGGAAGGAACTCGCTGAACTCCTGGATCATCGGTCCGTCTTCCGTTGTTTGAAATATTTGCCGATCAGGAGATCCAATTTCCTCCGGGCGGCCGGGTCCATGGCGTCCGGGCTCGTGAACACCGCGTGCCGCAAGGCGGACGCGCATACGCAGGCTCGTTTCCGCTCCATCTTCGGCAGGGCGACGGCGATCAGCCGCTTGACGTTCTCCACGTTGGCGCTCAAGGTCTCGATCACTTTTTGGATGGAGACTTCCTCGCCCTCCTTCCACACGTCGTAGTCCGTCACGAGGGAGACGGTGGAGTAGCACATCTCCGCCTCCCGGGCCAGCTTGGCTTCCGGCAGGGTCGTCATGCCGATCACCGAAAAGCCGTGCCTCCGGTTCACTTCCGACTCCGCCTTCGTGGAAAAACTGGGGCCTTCGATGCACACGTAGGTGCCGCCTTTGTGCACCGTCACTCCCACGCTCTTGGCGCCGCCGTAGAGGACCTCGGAGAGCTCCGGGCAATAGGGGTGGTCGAAGGAGACGTGCCCCACGATCCCGTCTCCGAAGAACGTGGAAGGGCGGACTTTCGTCCGGTCGAAAACCTGGTCCGGGATGACGAAATGCCGGGGAGCGAGCTCCTCCTTCAAACTGCCGCAGGCGCCCACGCCGATGATCTGCTCCACCCCCAACGATTTGAGAGCGTAGATGTTGGCCCGGGCGGGGATTTCGGAGGGGAGGATGCGGTGGCCGCGCCCGTGGCGCGGGAGGAAGGCGCACCTCACGCCCGAGAGCTCGCCCACCATGACGGCGTCGGACGGAGAGCCGAAAGGGGTTTTGATCTTGATCTCTTTCAGTCCGGCGATGCCGGGGATCTCATAGAGACCGCTGCCTCCGATGACCGCGTATTTGACGGGCTCTTGCTTTGATGTTCGTTTGGGCATGAAAGTCTTTCTAGGAAAGTTTTGCGCCGGAGGCCAGGAGGGAATCGATTTTCTTCATGACCTCCTGCACGCGGAAAGGCTTCAGGCAAAAATCGCTGGCCCCCCGGCTGACGGCGGCGCGGGCCGCCTCCAGATACCCCGTGACGATCAAAACGGGGATGTCCCGGGTCCGCGGATCTCTCTTCAGCCGCTCCAGGACCTCCAGGCCGTCCATGTCCGTCATCATGATGTCCAGGACGATGAGGTCCGGAAGCAGAGTCTTCATTTTCTCTAGGGCCGACACGCCTCCTTGCGCCGTCACAAGGCTGACCGCGTTCGAGAAGCTGGCGAACCCGTATTCCACAAGCTCCAGCATGCTGGGGTTGTCGTCCACCCAGAGCACCGTGCGGATGAGGGGCTCGGCTCTCTTCGGCGCCGCCGGCGCTTCCGGCTTGGCGTGTTCATGCACCAACGGCAAGAGGAAGCTCACCGATGTCCCTTGGTTCGTTCCCTTGGACTCCACCCAAATCCGCCCCCCATGGGCTTCCACGACCTCTTTGCAGAAGGCCAACCCGAGGCCCATCCCTCCATAGGGCCGGGTGAGGGACTGATCCGCATGGAAAAATTTCTGAAAGACATACGAAAGCGCTTCGGGAGGGATTCCCCGCCCGGTGTCCTCCACCTTCATTTGGGAGTAACCGGACTCGAGCCTTTTCAGCTCGACGCGCACCGTTCCGCCTGAGGGCGTGAACTTCAAGGCGTTGGACACGAGCTGGTCCATGACTTTCGCCAAATTGCCGGAATGGGCCATCACCGGAAGCGGGTCCGAGGAGTCCATATATATGAACCGGACCCCTTGTTTCTCGAAGAGGGTCTGGACCGATTCCACTTTCTTTTTCACCAAATCCCTCAACGATAGAGAAGACATCTCCATTTTGGAGCTCTCGTAGGTGAGGGCCCGGATGTCCAGGAGCTGGTTGATCAATCGCACCAAGTTCTGGGATTGGTCGAGAATCTTCCTTAAGCCTTCGACCTGCTTTTCCTGGAGGTCTCCCATCCGTCCCGCCAGGAGGACTTCGCTCAAACCGAGGATGGACGTCAGCGGCGTCCTCAACTCGTGAGAAATGGTTGCCAGGAAATCGTCCTTCATCTGGCTGATGTGGTGGAGTTCCGCGTTTTCCCTTTTGAGGTGAAAGGTTTCCAGGACCCGATGGAGGAACCGGGTGAGGTCCAATGTGAGGAGATCGTCTTTAATGAGGTAATCCAGCACGCCTCTCTTCATCGCCTCCACGGCGATGCGCGCGTCGTTGGACCGGGCCATGACGACGATGGGAAGCGGCAAAGTGGTCTGCCCCAGCTTGGCCAGGATCTCCAGGCTGTCCATGCCCGGCGCATCGACGTCCAGGAAGATCAAGTCATAGGACTGGCGATACACTTCATCCAGGAGCTCGCGGCTGGAGGCGCAAGCCTGGGCCGTGCTCTCAAAATCGTTGGACTGTTTAAGCCTTTGAATGAAAGAAGAAACGAAAGCTTGGTCGCTGTCGGCGATCAGGATCTTCAAGGTGCCGGGTTTTTTCTTCGTCATGATCTAAGCTCGCTTTCCGGAGGGCCAACCCAATGCTTTCTACAGTTTATCGGTGTTTTTACGAAAAATCAAGAACTTGCGGGTTTTCTCCGGGGATCGACAGTTCGTCGAAATCCACCCGGAAGGCGGAAAAGCCATCCGAAAGAAACCGTTTGTAGCTCTTTGAAAAGACCTGAAGCCACGCGGTCAACACCTTTTGCCGGGGGACCGGCGCCCCCGTCAATTCGGAAAGGGACGCGGCGGGACAGACCGTCCGGCGGGGCGGCGGGTTGTTGAGGTTCAGGCCGATCCCCATGACGACCCAATGGATCCGGTCGATCTCCGACGACATCTCCGTCAGGATCCCGGCCAATTTCCGTCCCTCCACCCAAACGTCGTTCGGCCATTTCACCAGGGCGGGAACGCCTGTTTCCCGGCGGATGACGCGCACCCAGTCCATCGCGGCGACGAGGACCAAACCGGGGACCTGGCCCGGCCGCAACACGGGGTGAAGCACCAGGGAATACCAAAGCCCGCCGAAAGGAGATTCCCACCGCCGCCCCAGTCGTCCGCGTCCGGCGGTCTGCCGGTCGGCAACGACCAGCGTGCCCTCCGCAGCGCCTTGCAGGGCGCGGCGCTTGGCCTCTTCTTGCGTGGAGGAGATCACTTGAAAGTGAAAAGATGGGTTTCCCAGCGGGCCCTGAACAGCGGACAAATCCAGCCCGTTGGGGGAGGGCCCGAGGCGATACCCCATGCGGTTGGTGCCGGAGACCTCAAAGCCCCGCGCGCGCAGGCGGCAAGCGTGTTTATGGACGGCCGCGCGGGTCAAGCCCAGTTCGGCGGCGAGGCGGCTCCCGGAGACGAACCCCCCCGTCGCCGCGCGCAGAGAACTCAACAACCGGCTTTCAACAGAAGGTTCGAGGAGACGGATCAAGAGGGAAGATCAGCAACTTCCGAAATGTCCATGCTCATGTCAAGGGCGGGAGCGGAATGGGTCAATCGGCCGATGGAAATACGGTCAACCCCCGCGCGGGCGATCCGCTTGACCGTCTCCAAGGTCACCCCTCCTGAAACTTCCAGGAGCGGCGGACGGAGGTTTTGCTGCGCGCAAACCCGGCGGATCCATCGGGTCACTTTCGGAAGCGTTTGAGGCGGAAAATTATCCAAGAGAAGGATATCCGAACCGGAGAAGAGACCCC
>JACQPF010000205.1 GCA_016207625.1 Elusimicrobiota bacterium
GAGTTGGAGGCGGAGGCCCGGTATTTAAGAAATTTGCTGAACAGCCTGCTGGCCGCTCCGCGGCCGCAGGCCGCGCCGCAGCCTGCGCCTCAGGCGGTTCCCGCCCCGAGAGGCAGCAAGATCCCGCGTCGTTGGCGGTTGTAAGAGCATCGCCCCTTGTTTGCCAGAGCCGTTCGGCTTTGGTAAAGTAAAAGAGGCCATGATCGAGCACATCGTGCTGTTCAAAATCAAACCCAACACGACGGACGAACAATCGAGCCGCATGCTTCGCCGTCTCCTGGAGCTTCGCGAGAAAGCGCCCGGCATCCTTGAGGTTTCAGCGGGGGCCAATTTCTCAGAGCGTTCCCGCGGCTTTACTCATGGCTTTGTGGTTCGTTTCAAGGATCGGGCCGCGCTGGACGCGTACTTGCCCCATCCCGAACATCAGGCCGTCGTGCAGGAATGCGTGAGACCCATTGCGGAAGAGGTCCTCGTGGTGGACTTCGAGAAGATATGAAGGCCGCAGCGCAGTCGGCCGCCTCTTTCCTCTTTTTTACTGCCCTCATTTTTTCCCCGTCATTCGCTGTTTATGCCCAGAACCCGGTGGAAACGCCGCCGGCCCAAGCCCCCGGCTGGGAAAAACGGCCGATTCGCATCCCCCCGCTCCTATGGTATGAAAAAGACCCTGAGATCCAGCGGCGTTTTTTAATGGTGTCGATGCTCTACTGGGACTACAAGGAAAAGGAGACCGGCCATCAGCTCCTCCTTCCCTTATTCTACCGGTGGCGCCAGGCGGACCGCCGTCTTCTGATCTCCCTCCCATTAGTCGCCTCTTACCGCAGGCCTTCGGAAATGTGGACGCTGGCCGGCCCATTCTTCCGGCATGCCGATGAAGATAAAACGCAGACGGCACTGTTCCCCTTGTACTGGCAAAGATCCCGGCCGGAGGGGGGGCAAGTCACCACGGCCCTCCCGTTCCTTTTTTACGATTACCGCAGCCGCCATCGGGAAAAAATCGACCAGGTGAACCTGCTCGGATGGTTCCGCCGCCGTCCAAGCCGTTTCACCGGCATGCAGTTGAACTATTGGTGGTCCGAAGAGCCGGAGGCCCGCTTTAGGGCGCTTTTTCCGATTTATTGGCACCTGTGGTCGCCGGGAGACCGGCTCGATGTGCTGGTGCCGTTTTACTACAGGCGCCAGGAACCAGAAAACGAGCCGTCCACCTTGTTCGATGCGCCGGTCCGGGCGGCCCGCGTCCGCGCGGGGCTCTTCCCTCTCGTCGGCGCGGGGTGGGGGACCGAGTATCGTTCGCACTACGTCCTCCCGCTTTATTACTATTCCCGTTCGCCGGACCAGCGCGCTTTCGCCACGATTCCGGCGAGCTCTTTCCGCTCGGCGGATTTGACGAAGGGCCATCTGGGTCTTTACTTCTTTTCCCACGATCCGGATTTGAGGGTGGACGGCGTATTCCCGCTCTGGTATCGCCGGCGCGCCGCGGACGGGTTTGAGAGGCGACTGCAGGTCCTGAACTTCTATGAGAGGCTGGAGAACGAGGATTACTTCCAAACCACTTTCCCTCTCTACGGGTATTGGTCTTCGCCGCGAGGTTCCCGGTTCCTGTCCTGGGGCGTGTGGCGGCAATCGAGTCCGGAGACGAGTTCCGGATGGGCGTATCTCTACCGGTGGAAACGGACCGCCGAAGGCGATTCCACGAGGGTATTTTTCCCGCTCTACTGGCATTTCTGGCGAGCGCCGGATTGGGGCGTGGACATCTTCTTCCCGGTTTATGGGCGCTACCGCGATGGATCCACCACCGTCACGGCCGTGCCGCCGGTGATCGTGAGGAAGTCTCCCGAAAAGAGGACCGTGAGCCTGCTCTTCCTCTATTGGCGGGACCGTGAGGTGGACCGAGGGTCCGTGACGTTCCTGCCCCTGTTCCATTACAACTACAATCCGGCCCGGCGGATGTTTTTCTCACCGGTGGCCTGGACGCGTCGCAGCGCGTCTTCCCGTGAGGGAATCGTGCCGCCGGTGTACTGGTATCGAAGCAACGAGTCCCGCCGATTTTTTGCTTTTCCACTCTACTGGGGGATCCGCACACCGGACAAAGACCTCACGATCGTCCCGCCGTATTACCGCTGGCGGCGCGAGGACCTTTTGGCCCGGGGGATTTTCCCGGTGTTCGGGCGCCACTCCTCCACGACGGAGAGGGGGAGCTACCTCTTTCCCTTCTATTGGTATTCCGGCACCCCGCGGGGAGACGGGTTGTGGATCATTCCGCCGATCCTGGGTTTCGTCAGCAAGCGGGGCACCGGCACGGAGAACCCGCGGCTTTTCGCGCAATATCTCCTCCTGGGAAACGTTCAGAAAAGCACCGACACGTTGAGCCACGACTTCTTCCCGCTTTACAAATACATCCGGGAAAAGGATTTCAAGAATTTCTGGGCTCCGCGCGGCATCGCGCTGACGGCCTGGGAGAAGCGTGGCGATCTGCGGAAAGGATACGTCTTCCCGTATCTCTGGCGGCGCAGCCCGCCCGTGGACTGGGATCTGGTCCTGCCTTTGTTTTATAAATCACGGCAATATGAGGTTTTGGGAGGCACGGAAACCGTGCGCGAACGGGTGAGACGCAAGGGCGGCGCGACGACTTTTTTCCCGCTTTATTGGAGCGGAGCCAACCCGGAAAGGCGATATCGTTTCTTCTTTCCGCTCTATGCCCATTACGGAGAAGAGGACCGGCGGTTCAGCGCTTTCACGCCGTTGTGGGTGTCCTACGATTCTCCACAGAAGGAAAAGTTCCGCATGTTCTTCCCGTTGTTCTGGCGGTTCCTCATGAAAGCGGAGCCCTCGGAGGGGAAGCCCCAAGAAGAGGCGGCCGTTTTGGAAAGAGACATCGTCGTCTTCGGGCCTTGGTACCGGGTGGACACGCTTCGGGAACAGCGGAAGAGCCGCACCATCGGTCTGGCCCCCTTCTATTCCAACACCTACACGGGTCCCCAAGACAAATATTTTGAAATCCTGGGCGGCCTTTTCGCGCGGGACGTGCAGGAAGGCCGCCGCCGCTTCCGCTTCCTCTATTTCTTCTACACTCGACCACGCTAGCGGAGCTTTCGACCCTCCGGGTCGCCGCTGTCCTTGGAGCTCTGCGTAAAGGGCTA
>JACQPF010000206.1 GCA_016207625.1 Elusimicrobiota bacterium
AAGCGGGGATTCCGGAGGATCTATTGAACAGGCTTCCCTTGATTGACCGTAAGGACCTGGCCTCGGGCCAGGAGTTGGACCCCACTGTGGCCATTTTTGCGGATGCGGTCTACGGGCTTATTCCTCGGGTGTTGGCGCTCAAAGGCGTTTATGGAATGGTTGTAGACACCGACAATTTCGCCCGATGGAACATGAGCGTGCCGGAACAAAGGCGGCACTTGATCAAAATGATTTTGCGGCTTCAGGACGGGACAACGTTCCTTATGCCTCCGGTGGAGGAACTGTTTGAAATGCAGAAAAAGGCGCTGGAGGCGTTGGCCACTGCCGCATAGTCGGGAGCTTCCAACGGCTCCTTTCGCCCTATTCCGCCGCGGGCAGGGGTTCCGCCAGAGGCCGGGGCGTCTCGTCGGGCTCAAGAGAGAAGTAGCGCTTCTTCGCCCAGAGGGAGACATAAACCAATCCGATGAGGGCGGGGACTTCGATCAGGGGGCCGACCACGGCCGCCAAGGCCTCGCCGGAACCGATACCGAAGATCCCCACGGCGACGGCGATGGCCAGCTCGAAGTTGTTGCCCGCCGCGGTGAAGGCCAGGGAGCTGGTCTGCGCGTAGCTGAGTCCCATGACCTTCGCGGTCCAGAAGGTCGTTCCCCACATCAGGGCGAAGTAGGCCAGGAGCGGCAGGGAGATGCGAAGGACATCGGCGGGAAGCTGGACGATCTTCTCTCCTTGCATCGAGAACATGAGGACGATGGTGTAGAGGAGCCCCACCAGGGCCGTGGGCCCGAGCTTGGGCATGAAGGCGTGGTCATACCAATGTCGTCCCCGCTTTTTCACCAGGATCGTGCGGGTGAGATACCCTGCGGCCACGGGGATGCCGAGGAAAATGAGGACGCTTTTGGCGATCTCGCCCATGGAAACATTGAGCGCGCGGCCTTCCGCGCCCAACCACCCCGGCACGACCGCCAGGAAGACGTAGCCGAGCACGGAATACATGAAAATCTGGAACACCGAGTTCAACGCCACCAAAATCGCCGCCAGCTCATTGCTGCCCCTGGCCAGCATGTTCCAAATAAGCACCATGGCGATGCAGCGCGCCAAGCCCACCAGGATGAGGCCGTTTCGGTAATGGGGAAGATCGGGGAGCAGCAGCCAAGCCAAGGCGAACATGATGACAGGCCCGATCAGCCAGTTCATCGTCAGCGAAAGCCCGAACACCTTGCCGTGCCCCGAAAACTCCCCGAGGGATTCATACTTCACCTTGGCGAGCACGGGGTACATCATCCAAAGCAGGCCCACCGCGATGGGGAGCGACACGTCCGCGACTTTCACCCGCTCCAAGACCGGGCCGATGCCCGGAAAGAATCGGCCCAACGCCACGCCGGCCGCCATCGCCAGCAGGATCCACACCGGCAGGAACCGGTCCAACCACGAAAGCTTATTCACGATGTTTTCTTTCAAGACCGTCTCCCCGCTCCGACCTCGTCGATCAGCTCCTTCACCTTTCGCCCGATCTGGTCGCGCACCTTGCGAAATTCATCCAGGGGCAGTTGTTTGGGATCGGAGATCGCCCAGTCCCGCGTCGCCCGGGAAGGAACAAAGGGGCAGGCGTCCCCGCAACCCATGGTGATGACGTAGTCCCAACCCGTGCCAGGAACAGCCGAGAGCCCTTTCGACGCCTGCCGGGTGAGGTCAATCCCAAGTTCCTTCATCACGTCGATGGCCGTGGGGTTGATCTTGCCGGAAGGCCTCGACCCCGCGCTGGCGGGTTCAAGGACGCCCGCGCCGTCGCGGCGGGCGAACCCTTCCGCGATCTGGCTGCGGCAGGAATTTTCAACACAAACGAACAAAACCTTCGCGCTCATTTTTAGGGGTTATTGCACGACTCGGGCGATGAGGCCGATGTCTTCCAGGACGGAGGCCACGGCTTCACAGCGTTCTCTATGGCCGGAATAGACGACCGCGCTGCCCGTGTAGTGGACCACGTTGGCCAACTGCATGCCCTTCTCGTAGGTGCAGCGGATGGCCTTCATGAGCTGGATGGCCACTTCTTGGAACGTATGGCAGTTGCAGTTGAAGAGAACGGTCTTCCAGCCCAGGCCGCTCCGGGTGCTGTCCGTGGGTTGCTTGATGGATTTCTTCTCAGCCATTGGCACCATATTTATATTATACCTCAATACGTGTAGCGGCTCCCTCCGATAAATTCCCGCAACAGCGAATTGTCCGGAACGGCTTTCTCGTCTTCCGGGGCTTTGATGGATTTCATGAGGTGGTTCACCCGCTGAGCCCGGATGAAAGCGTCCGTCTTCTTGGGATCGTCTTTGAACTGTTCCACAATGCGGTCGAAGTAGGCCGCGAGATGCCGTTTGTGGTAGGGGATCTCATAGGGCAGGGCCCCGTTGAACACGTAATCCACGGTGCTCATGAAGGGCACGATGTAGCGCATCTCGCTGCGCCGGACGTAGTGCCAGTGGCCGACGGTCTGCACGGGGTCGTAGCTCCGGTGCCAGTTGTCCCGCACCATGCGCCGGAGC
>JACQPF010000207.1 GCA_016207625.1 Elusimicrobiota bacterium
CCATCAAACTCATCCCCTCCAACAAAAGCAAAGTGGAGGTGGTTTGGGCGAAGGCGCCCGAGCCCCAGTCCGTGCTGGAGGACAAGCTCACTTTTTCCGTTTCCATCAAAGGCCGGGACGTTCACTCCGCCTGGGTGGAGTTCTCCACCGATACGAAGACCTGGAAGAAAGACGGGAGTTCCCTGTCCGGCGCTCCGTACACGTTCACGGTGAAGCGGGACCGCCTGCCGGAAGGGCAAGTGTTCCTGAGAGCGGCCGCCGCGGACATTTGGGAGAACAAAGGGACCACGTCTCCGGTGCCGATCGTCGTCGCCGCGCCGCCACCGCCGCCTCCTCCGCAGAAAAAATAAATTTGCAGTTAAATCGTAGTTCCTAAAGGAGAGCATCAATGAATCGTTTCATCATGGCAGTGTTGTTGTTGGGTGTGATGGGTTGTTCCAAAGGGGTTCAGCCGGCCGCCGAAACGGCTGTGGACACGAGCGCGATGACGGCTCCGGCCGCCGACGAAGCCGCTCCGGCTGCGGACGCCGCCGTTCCGGCCGCTGCGGAAGCCCCGGCAGAAACCCCGGCGAACTAATTCGAGGGTTGTTGTCTTCACTCGGCGCGTGGGCTAGGTTTTGAGGATTCTTCACGTGACGGAAAGCCGCAGTTGGAGCGGCGGAACCGTGCAGTTGTGGAACCTCTGCCGGGCCCTCGGCGCCGAAAGACACGCCGTCGCGCTGTTTTGCCCGCCCGACAGCGAGCTTCTGAAACACACCAACGGTAGCGGCGTGGAGGTTACGATCTGCCCCATGAGGCAGGACTATGATCTCCGCGCCGCTTTCCGTTTGGCACAAACCATCCGGCGGTTCAAGCCGGACATCGTGCACGCCCACCACCCGCGCGCCCATGCGCTCGCGCTGATCGCCGCTTGGTTCGCCCCCGTTCCGCGCCTGGTGGTGTCCCGCCGGGTGTCATTCCGCTTGAAAAAATGGAACCTCTTCAGCCAATGGAAATACCGCACGCCCCGCATCCGGGCTTATGTGGCCGTCTCCGAGGACATCCGGCGCGTGCTGACGGAAGGCGGGGTGCCGCCCGAGAAGGTGACCGTGGTCCACAGCGGTGTGGACACACGGAAGTTCTCGCCGCGGCCTCCGGACGAATCTTTGCGGAAGGAATTGGGGTTGCCCGCCGGTTTGCCGGTGGTCGGGAACCTCACGCATTTCAGCTGGTGGAAGGGGCAGACGTATTTCCTCGAAGCCGCGCAGCGGATTGTGCGGTCCGGCGTGAAGGCCCACTTTCTCCTCGTCGGAAAAGATACGGACGGAGGGGAGGCGCGCGCCAAAGCCCGCTCCCTCGGAATTGAATCGAACGTGACTTTGGCGGGGTTTCGCACGGACATCCCGGAAATTTTATCTTTGCTTCAAGTCAGCGTGGTGTCCTCGCTGGCCGGAGAAGGTTTTTCGGGGGTGTTGAGGGAATCCATGAGCATGGGGGTCCCCGTCGCGGCCACCGACGTGGGCGGGAACCGGGAACTCGTGGAAAACGAAAAGACGGGCCTGCTCGTCCCCCCCGCCGATGCCGCGGCCCTCGCGGAGGCCCTCCGGCGAATATTGACCGACCCCGGGCTGGCGTCAGCCTGCTCCCAAGCCGCTCAAACCCAAGTCCGCACCCGTTATTCGCTGGAGAGCATGGTGGAAAAAACAAAACAGCTTTATGAAAGGATCCTCGCCGCATGACGAGAATTGTTCTCTGGGCTTCGGCCCTCTGTCTCCTCGCGACGATCTCAAGCCAGGCGGTGGAATTATCTTTTTATGTATTGCCGGGAGCCCAAGTGGAATATGAGGGCACCGGCTACCGGCAGTTCGACGAAGGCTGGGAGCTGAAAGTGAAGCCCCGGCGGTCCGGAACCGGAATCCGCTGGAGGAGATCTCTCGCCAAGGACTTGGCGCTTCAAGCCCAATACTGGCAGAACGACGCGTTCTATGCCCGGGAAGACGGGAACGCCGTCAGCGCCACGCGCCGGCAAACCGGGCAAACCAAACTGTCGGTTCAATCCTTCGTAATGGATGTGAGACGTCCTTTGGAGGGGTCTTCGGTGGAGGTGGTGGCGGGGCTCACCGGGGTTTACGAAACCTTTCACCGCAAAGACATCGTTTTTAATTCATCGCCGGAGGCCAACCACGCCCAAACCGATTTGTCGGCGGCCGGGGCCCAGGCCGGCTTCCACGCCGGCAGACAGCGGGGGAAGTTCTATTGGGACGGCGAGATGACGATCGGGCATCTTTTCTTAACCCACAATTCTCAGACAACGGAGGGCGGGTCCATCCACCGAAACGGATACACCTACGCGTTCCGGCTGGAGTCCGGCTGGAAAGTTCAGAATTTCGGGTTCGGCGTGGGGTATGTCCGGCAACTTTTTCAGATCATGACTCCCGGAGGGAAAACCTTTCCAAGCGGCGCGGCGGCTTCTCTCCCCATCAACAAGACCGACTTTTTCAGCCCCTTTATCTCCGCCAGTTATCAATTCTAGTCATGAAAATACTAGTGTTTTTTATCTTTTCCTTTATCGGGGCCACAGGCTTCAGCCAACTTAGAGCGGAGGAATGGAGCCTCACCCTCCTCCCCAACGCCTCCATCCGCTATCGCGGAGAAGGCAAACTCGTGCCCCAGAGTTACGTGAATCGTTTCGAAGGGGAGACGTCCCCGTTGTACCGCCTGGAGGTCCTCCAGAGCCCTTCTCCCCGCGGGTACTGGGGCTTGAGCCTCTGGCACACCGGTGTTTTCGGAGGAGGCCAATACGCCCGGGAGAGGATCCCGGACAATACCACCGGCGGAACGTATCAGGAAAACCAATTGAACGTCGGGTTCACGAACCTGTTCGTCGCCTATCACCGGCCGGTGAAAAACTCGCCGGTGGAGGCGCTGGTGAATTTTTCCGTCGTCCGGGAAATTTTCAAGCGGAGACAGTTCATCGTCCAGGGGGTGGACCTTCGTCCCACAAATTGGGATGATGTGAATGAGATCTCGGCCGAGGGCCTGGGGTTCGGGCTGGCCGGCCGGCACGGGGACCGTTATTACGCCCGCTGGCAGGCGAGCGCCAATTACTACGTTCAGATCTTCGACGCCAAGACCGACTCCTCCGCCGGACAAATCTTTCAGGCCGAGGGCGGCCTGGGGTGGAGGCCCTGGCCCAGGTTTACCGTGGAGTTCGGCGCCCTCTGGCAATACTGGTTCACCCATTCTCAAGGGGACCGCCGGATCTACATGCCGGGCACCAG
>JACQPF010000213.1 GCA_016207625.1 Elusimicrobiota bacterium
AGGAGCTGAACGGCCTGCTCAAAGACGGAGACCGATCCGAGCCGACACAGGCGCGGATCGCCGAGTTGCAACAGGCGAAAACAGATTTGGAGACGGCCGGCGCGAAGATCGACGCCTATGGGAAAGCCTATGAGGGCGTTCTGCGCGGGATCTTGGGGATGAGCTGGAACCAGGAACTCTCGCCCGTGCAGAAGGCCGCTTTGGATAGGTTCCAGACAGTGCAGGGGATCGCGTCGGCCGCCCTGGCCCTGTCGGCGATCCCGCAAATGAAAAAAGACCTCGCTGACGGGTTGGACCGGGCGGTCAATGAAAAGAACGAGCCCGGCCGGGCCGCGCTGGCCACGGCGAAGCAGAAGCTTGACGCCTACATCGGCCGAAGCGCCGGCGTCCTGCGCGGAATCCTCAACATGGATTGGAAGACGGGCAAATTGAGCCAGGCGCAGCGGTCGGCGTTGCGGGAAGCTCCGGCGATCCAGGCCATCGTGACGGCGGCGCTCTACATCGCGACGGTGGAGGAAGTGCGGATCAAGGGAGCCGGTTCGCAAGACGCCGCGACGAAGGAGTTCCTGGCCTACGCGGACGCCAACGAGGCGGGCCTCCGCCAGATCTTGAATTCGGACTCGCGGACGGCCGTCTTCGGCGAGCGGCAACAGAACCTCTTCCGGGGCTTCCAGGCCGCCATGGACAAGTTCAGCGCTCAGCAGCCCAAGGCGCAGGAGCCGGTCGACCCGGTTTCCCAGCAAGTGCAGACCATCATCCGCGCCGGCTTGAGCGGGAAGGCGGAGAACGGGGTGCAGATCCTCTCCCGCAACGCAGACGGCAGCTTCACAGCCAGGAAGGGCGACATTACCGTCACTGTCGGCAAGATCGAGGTGGCCCATCAGGAGAAACAGGACAGAGAGGGCCTCGTCTATAATACGACGTACCGTCGGCTTGTGACCGTGCAAATCGCCGGTCAGGCCACGTTCCGTTACGAGGTTCGCGAGAGCATGCTCACTGGTCCGGTGGGGAACCGCCCGCCATCTCAGCTCAGCGACCCCATCCTCCTATCGCAAATCCCCATCGGGACGGAGGCGGAATTCACCCTCCTTGGTATCCAAGTGAAGGCGGAATATCAAGGGAACGATCAATGGGAGGTTGAACGGACCTCCATTGAGAAGATCGACATCGCCAAGGTCACCGCGCTGTTGGAGAGCGGGAACTACTCCGGCGTGCAGGCCGACTCCATTTCCGACGTGCAGGTCCTCATCCGGCCGGACGGCACGGCTGTTCTCACACGGCTCACGACACACAAAGAAGAACCGGGAACGTTGATCGGTAAAGTCGTCACTTTATTCCCGTCCTTGGCGCCGCCCCAGGATGGCGGTCAGGGCGCGGCCCTGAGGTCCCGGACGAACGCCACCGTGAGCAAGGTGGACGGCGGGTTCAAGGTCACCGGCACCGCGGTCACCTGGACCTTGGAAACGCTCTCCAACGGCTCACAGGCGTACGTGGCCAATTTGGCTAAACAAGAGGGAAACGTCATCAACATCGCCGACGCGGCGACGGCCGCCGCCTACAGCGCGCAGTTCGGCAAGAGCATGTCCACGGGTTACTTCCACGTCGTCATGCGGGACGGCGAGGCGCAGGTGGTGAGCGGCAAGAGCGCGTTGTTGAACATCGCCGGAGGCCTCACCTCCAAAAGCAATTGGACTCAATTATTCTCCTACGTCAAACAAGGCATGCCTATCGGTTTCGCCAGCGCTTTCGCTTTTGAAGAGACCGCTCTCGGTTTGGACGAAATCACCTACGCCGCCCGGCAGACCACGGTGGTCCGATTCGTGGAAAACCTCGCAGTGAGCACCTTCGGGGCCTTCGAGACCATCTTGGGCGCTTTCGTCATGTATTTCAACGAAGACGCTGGGTTCCGCTGGGTCGAACAAGGATTCAAATATTTGAAAGGCTATGAGCTCTCCGATTTCCAGGGCGGCGGCTGGGCGGTATTTTTCAAGGTGGCTCTGCCGGCTTCTACCATCGTGGTTACGAGCGTTTTCGGCGCGGCGCGGGCGGTGACGGGCGGGCTGGGAGCTGGGGCGAGCGTGGGCTTGCAGGCTGCTCCGAAGACGGTCACGCTGTTCCAGCGGATCGTCCAGGGAACGGCACGCTTCACTTCTTTGGGGCTGCGCGGGGCGCCGGGCTACATCGTGAGCGGGGGCGTCACATTCGCTATCGTAAAGACGTCCATCGCCCTCGCCGTCACGCGGATCCGCGAGGGACGGTGGATGACCGCGGACGAGATCGTCAGCACGGCCATCGCGGGTTTCGTGGAAGGCGCGATCTTCAATGCCGCGTTCAAACTGGTGGGGCTGGCGGTCGGCAACATTACGATCCAAGGCGTACGCCTTGTGGATCTCGGAAAGGGATTGCGGTACTCGGAAGGACTGGCCGCCGGGACCGGGCGCATGGCGCAGTTCGCCAAGGGCGTGAACGCGGCCGCGGCCGTCGGCCAGGCGGGCAAGTTCATTACGATCGAGTCGAAGATGATCCGCGCGCTTGATTTTGCCCTCAGCAGCCTGCCCGGAAAAATGGTTTTAGGCGGCGCCGCCGCCATGGCCTTCACGGTTTTGAACCGCGTCATGTCCGCCCAGCCAGGTCAAAAAGTGATTATCACGATGCCGGAGCTGTTCCACGCGTTCATCTGGGGCGCTTCCGCCGTCGGTTTGTTCAGCGCTTATCGGCTGGTTCGCAGCGGAGGAGCCCTGACCCTCGTTCCTCGAACCTCCATGCTCCAAAGCTTGGGCGCCGGGGTGGGACGGTTCTCGACCATCGCTTCCGGCTCACACGTTGAGATGGTGAGCCTACAGGTGCGGGGCGCTATTGACTTCATCAAAGTCGGGCCGGTGTTCACCATGATGAACATCCTGTTCGCGGGCGGGGAATGGCAAGGTGAGGGCCTCACAAAAGGCAGTCTTCTCAGATACCTGGTGGTTTCTTCCCTGGAGATGGGGAACATGGGCCTGTGGTTCCATCCATTGTCCACGGCCATCAGCAACGCCTCGCTGGTGCCGGGCGCGGAAAAGGCCGCGACGGCGGGACTGACCCTCGGCCAAAGGGTCATGGCGGCGGCTAAAGTTTGGTCCCAGGGCTTGCTAGCGGGTCCCATGATTGGAGCGACGGAGCTGTTCGGACTGCACCTCGTGAGCAAGATGTTCGCCTCCGGGATCTCGTATTGGGCGGAAAAGTTCGGCGTGACGGGACTTGTTTTGTCGGTGAAGAACGCCGGCCGGCCGGACGAGTACAACATGCTTGAAAACGTCGCCGGAGACGCGGCCTTCTTCCTCATCATGTACAAACCGGCGGTGATGAAAGCCCGGCAGGAGTTCCGCCAGGCCGCTCTGGAAAGGAGCGCGTTGGGGAGCTTCAAGGCCGAGCTCGCGAAGGCGCTGGAGCGCCCGGCGGGCGAGGAACGCGGGAAAGCCCTGCAAACGTTCTTCTCCCGGATCGAAACCTTCCAACTGTCTGCCCACGACTTGAGGCGGGCCGGGTTCACGACCGACGCCGACTACGGCAAGTGGCTGAGCGGCGTGAAAGACTCTGTGTTGCGGCAGGCGGCCGATCGTCTGGTGCCGGAAGGGCGCGCCCGGGAAGAGCTCTTCACGGATCCGAGTGCGTACAAGATCGACTTGAACACGAACCGTCTTGTCCGGGTGGAGGCTGATCCCCGGGCGGAGAAATACGCCCGGTTGTCCAAGGAAGTGAATGAATCCGGGCTCGCCGGCGCGGTCCTGCCGGCGCAAAGGGATCAAGTCCTTGGAAAGATGTTGGAAATGGATGCGTTGACGCGGATGGATCCGACGGTGGCCGAACGGGCTTCCCTCGCCCAGTTCTCGGCGCCGCTGGCGAAGATGCCTGAGCCCATCGTGCGGTGGGCGGCCCGGGAAACGGCGAACCGTTGGAAAGCCGAAAACAAGATCGTTGAAGCCAACGAAAAGACCGGCCGCGCCTCGACCGCCATCGACATGAACGGCCGGACCTACCGGTTGTCCGAGCCCCTCCGGGACGCCATCCAAGAGGCTTCCATGTCGGCCCTACGAGCCGAAGTGCGCCAGGGGGCTGAGGTAAAAGA
>JACQPF010000214.1 GCA_016207625.1 Elusimicrobiota bacterium
CAGTATGACGCGTCCGACTTGCCCTCGAAGCGTTTGATTGAGCGCACGGACGCCCAGGGGCACACCACATTCCTCCTTCAGGAATACACATATAAGGAAGGCGCGTCTTCGTTGAAGCCGGACAGCCAAAAGGTGGAATCCCTCATCGAATCCGTTTTGGAGCCCGGATCGGATTCTGGAAAAGCCCGGGCCGCCGTCGCCGCCTTGACGCCGCAGACACAGCTCTCATTGTCGGCCGAGATGTCCAAAATGACCGAGGCCATCAAGGAGAACGGGAAAACCCGGGTTCGGGAAGCCATTCAATACGACGACAAGGGCAACACCACGAGATACCGGGAAAAAGAGACCGACGAAAACGGCCGGACGATGGAGCGCTGGTGGTGGGGCGGGGAATATGACGGCAACGACAATTTGACGTCCTACAGCGAGCTGACCCGGGCTGACGGTGAAGACACCTACGTGCAATGGAGCGGAACCTATGTGGAAAATTCCGATTGGGGCCGTTACGACCAAATTCAGGATCCGGGCGCGAAAGCGAACTTTGAAAAACGGCAGTCGGAGCTGACTTCGAAGGACCGGGACTATATGGGTCGTTCCCGCTGGCGGCTGTCGGGCTACAGCAAAGACGTTCAAGGAAGCGACGGAACGTCCCAGAAGGAAACCTGGGACCGCTTGAGCTACAATTCGTCGGAGGACCTGGTGGGCTATCAGAGAAAAACCCGGGATTCCCAACGGAACGAAATCACCATCCTTTGGGGGCGGGAATCCTGCGGCGACAGCCGGTGCGACGCCGCCTATGACGCCCAGGGGCGCGTGATGGATTATCAGCAGGTCACCCAGGACTCCGCATCCGGTACTCTGCAAACCATGAGGTTGAGCGGGGTGGAGTACAACATAGCGGGGGACATGGCCGCCTACACGGAAACCTTGACGGAAGGGGACCAGTCGCGAACGCGGACCGTCACCGGCGCCGTTTACGATGAGCACGACCTCGCGTCGTACCACGAGGTGGTGGTGGACAGCCAGGGGCAGAGCCTCGTGCGCGACTGGAAATCGCAAAGCTATGAGAAAGGAAAGCTGAAAGGCTTCACAGAAAAGCTCGTTTACAAACAGGAAAATTCCATCAAGGATTTCGTGGTCGAACGCACGGTCACGGACATCGCTTATGACGCCCTCGGCCGGCAGAGCGGCAGCCAAGAGCGGTCACGCGCGCACGGGTTCCTGACCACCGGCGAGGCGGTGGACGTCGTCACGGAGACCAACGTCACCCGGGAATCCGAGGAACTTGTGGAGCGCGAAGAGATGTTGGGCGGGGAAGCGGGAGCCGTTTTCAAGCGGCGCTTCATCTCCGGCCTGAGGGAAACCCGGACCGTGTCGGCCTACGATACGGAGACCCGTGAGGAGTTCCGCCGCCTTATTGAAACGACGGTCCGCGACGGCATGACGGCGGGCGGGGACTTCCACGAAGTGAAAACCACCGCCGATCCCACGGGCCAAAAGTTGAGCGCCACCCAGGAGACCTGGCGCCGGTCCGTCAAATCGGACGGGCTGGGCCGCGTGCGGGAATATCGCGAGACCGTCGTCCGGGACGGCAAGCCGGGATCGAAGATCGAGCGGCAGGTGGGTAACCTTTTCTTCAATGTGGACGGCAACATGGTGAGCGAAACGGAGACCGTGACCAGCGCCGCGGGCGGGACCACGGTGAGCACCCGGGACGACATGCACTATGACGCCTTAGGCCGTCTCACCCGCTACCGCCTGGACACCACCGCTCAAGCCGACGGGATGTCGAGGAAAACCTCCGTCACGCGGGACCAAATCCAATACAATGCCACGGGAGACGCCATCCGCTACCACGAGCGTTCCACGCGGGGAGACAACGCTCTGGTGGAGGATGTGATCTGGCAGGGGAGCTACAACGCCTACGGACAGATCGCGGAGTCGCGCCAAACCACCCGCCGGGACGGGGAAGCGGACGGCCGCTCCTTCCACACCACCGACCAGACCACAACCACCGGCATGACCTACAATTTGGAGGGGGCCTTGTGGGGGTATATCGAGAAAAACGTTTCGAGCGCGGCTCCCGACAAGATCACCAGCACCATTCTTGAGAACGCCCAATACAACGATGCCGGGCAGATGGTTTCGTTCAAGCAGACGCGCCGTGAAATGGATTCCACCCGCCGGGTCCTCAACAGCGAAACCGTCACGGAGCGCTCCGGCGCCGTCTATAACGCCCTGGGACTCCTGGTCCGTTACATGGACACGACGAGGGAAGGCGGAATCACCACCGTCACCAATGTCCTTTGGATCGAATACGACGAAGACGGCCGCATCGTAGAAATGGTGACCGAGAGCTATAAGATGGGAGAGGAAGCTCGAACGGTCTATGCTCGGCCCGATGGCCGGGACCTCAGCCCCATGGACCTGGCCGCTTTGATGGCGTTGGAACCCGAGAAGACGTTGGAAGATTTCCTTGAGGAAGGGGCGGTGGTCGCCCGCCAAGAGGTCGGCACCGTGGAGCCGGATGCCACGAGGTCCATTAATACGCGAAACACCATTTCTTATGACGTCTTCGGACAGATGCTCTCCTACACCGATACGACGGTGAACCCGGACGGGACCCAAACGGTGGCCGTCACCTCCGGCGTGCAGTACGACGATCAAGGACGCATGAAGGGATACGCCATCAACACCCATCAAACCGGGATCCTGCCGCAGATCGTTTACCGAATTGACGGTCAGCCGGCCACGGCGGAGGTGTTGGACGCCCTTTTGGCTTCCACGGGCCGCACGCTGTGGGAACTCATTCAGGACCCTCAGTTTCGCATCACCTACGAATCCGAGATGCCGACCGAGCCCAACGTGGATAAGAGGACCCAGGCGGTCCGGAGCGATATCCTGTACAACAGCCTGGGGCAGATGGAGCGTTACCATGAGATCTCCAGCGATCCGGAAAACGGCGTGCGGCTCACGACCACCGATGCCCTGATCACTTATCAGGAAAGCGGTCAGCCCCAGACTCAGACCTCAATGAGCGTGACGTTCTATGACAACGGCGTGAAAAGCGAGATCGAAAGCGTGATGTCTTTTTCCTACGCGGAGAACGGGCAGTTGTTGGGCGCCGTCGCCAATGGGCGGACCATCACCTACGAGCTGCCGCAATGGACGGACACCGATCAGGACTACGTGGTGGACACCCTTATCCCCGTGGACGCCGTTGTGAGCCATTCCCGGCAAATTTTCGGCGTTTTCAACGGACAGACCCGGCTCGTCTGTCAAAACAACCGCTCCAGCGTCGTCAACCCCGACCTGTCCACGACCGAGAGCACATCGTCAACGATTTCCATCTACGACGAAGTGGGCCGGCTCGTCGGAGGCGTGTCGGAAGGCCAGACCGTGTCCCGGGACATTTGGGACAGCGTTTCCACCACGCGGACCGCCCAACTCATGACGGCCATGCAGGGAGAGCTGAAAACGGTTTTGAACGTCAGCGACAGCGCCTCCTCCCGGGTGGACGGCTCTTCCTCGCATTCGGTCATCGTGACCCTGTATCTCTACGACCCGCGCGGCCGGGGCACCTACGGCGTGGGGCGCGGGCACAGTTTCACTGACGACGGCGAAGAAAACATCACGCGCGAGCGGATCGTCCAAATTTACGCGTTCATCTCGGGGCAATTCCGTCTGATGAGCTCGGAGAACTATGCCGAGACCCGGGACGAATTCCAGCCCACGGGGGCCATCGCCCCTCCGGAAGGTTCCGTTCCTGACGAAGCCCTGTTGAACAATTGGCAGAGGCAAGCCCGACCTCCCTCCCTTGGTTTATCCGAATCGGCGAATCCCAATGACAAATACGACATAGGGTTGAAAGACCCGCAAGACCTGTTCCAAGGGTTATCGGCCGGAGCGAAAACGTCGCCACGGCCCGGACGTCTCGGCCGCGGGACCCGTTCGACTCTGGATCAAGGATCGCTCCCTGGAGCACCCCAGGGTTTGGAAACCATCCAAAACCTTCCGCAAACCCAGGTTCCCGGACCTAATGATCCCCTCGAGATGACTGAGCCTCCCATGTCGCAATCGTTCCTGGAAAACATGGCGGAGTTCCTGGATGAATATAAGATCATGGACCGGAGTCAATTCACCACATTCCTTTTCTCAACGTTACAGGCCATGCTCTCATCGACCATGTGGGATTCCACGTCATATAAAGCCATACCGCCCGATGCCGATGGCGTCATGC
>JACQPF010000215.1 GCA_016207625.1 Elusimicrobiota bacterium
GCCGTGGCGTGGGCGACGTTCTCGATGAAATTGGCATGGCGCAAAGACACTTGGGCGCCTCCCGCGCGGGCGCCATTCAACCCCGCCGCTTCATACAGCCGCGCCGCGAAATCGCCCGGAGGGTTCTTGAAAACGGAACCGCAGTTGAGGGTCCCCACGGGCTGTTTTTCCGCGCGCCTTTTCAACTGGTTTTGAATGCGAGTCATAATATCATTTATATCCCCCCGTCGCAATTTGAGCCGCGCGGACAATACGAACCGCCCCGGGAGGTTGGAACACCGGTACGAAAACCCCAAATCTTTTTTCGGCAAGGAACGAAGTTCCCCGGCGGGTTCCAGCACCTCCACCGATTCCACGAGCGCGCCGATGTCCCCCTCCGGCGTCCCCGCGTTGGTCATCAACCCGCCGCCCACGGTCCCGGGAATCCCGGCCAAGGGCTCCGCCCCCTCAAGGCCGCGCTCCGCGCAGAGCCGCGCCAGCCGCGGCAACGGCACGCCCGCCCCCGCGCGCGCCTGTTCCCCGTCAAAAACCACCTCGTCGAATTCCCCGGCCAAATGCGCCACCACCCCGCGCAACCCCTTGTCGCTCACCAAAAGGTTCGATCCCTGCCCCAAGGGAAAAACCGGCAGCTTCTTTTCTTTCGCCCAGGCCCACAACCGCCGCACTTCGTCGACGGTCTTCACCTCCACGAAAAAATCCGCCGGCCCCCCCACGCCCAACGAGGTGTGGCGCGCCAGCGGCTCGTTCACCTTCAAAGACGCGACGAACGTCTTAAGCTCTTCCGCCAATGAAAGGAGATCCCTCATTTATTCGCCTACGCCCGACCCCTCAGCTCTTTCAACAAATTCTCTCCCCACTTCCAAACGTCCCCGGCGCCCAAGGTCAGCACCGCGTCCCCCGGCCGCACGAAAGCGGTCAGCGCCGGCGGATCGTTGGACGGAAGCCGCGTCACCGTCAAATTCTTGGCCCTCATGTTCTCGGCCAGCCAGTCGCTGTTCACCCCTTCGATGGGGCTTTCCCCGGCGGGATAGATGTCCAACAAAATGAGCTCGTCCGCGCCGTTAAAACAGCAGGCGAATTCCTGCGCCAAAATTTTCGTCCGGCTGTAGCGGTGCGGCTGAAACACCACCACGCTTCGCCGGCTGGGCCAGCGCTCGCGGAACGCCTGCAAAGTGGCCTCGATTTCCGTCGGGTGATGGCCGTAGTCGTCCACAACAACCACGCCGCCCGCCTCGCCCTTCACCTCAAGCCTGCGCCCCACCCCTTGGAAAGAGGCCAACCCCTCGGCGATGGTGGAAAAGGGAATCTCCAGCTCCAGCCCCACCGCCACCGCGGCCAGGGAGTTGATCACGTTGTGCCGCCCCGAGACGGCCCAGTTCACGGTCCCCAGCGTCTCGCTCCCGCGCTTCACGGTGAACGTGGTCCGGCCGTCCGCGGCCCGCAAGTCCTCGGCGCGAATCTCCGCCTCCGGGGCCAGCCCGTAGGTGATCAGGGGCCGCCGGATCAAGGGCTGCAACCGCCGCGAGCCCTGGTCGTCAACGCCCAGGATCACCTTCCCATAAAACGGAACTTTGTTGGCGTAAATCTCAAAGGCTTTGGCCAGGGTCGCCATGTCGCCCCAATAGTCCAGGTGGTCGTCGTCGATGTTGGTGACCACGGCCAGCGTCGGCGACAGCTTCAAAAACGATCCGTCCGACTCGTCCGCCTCGGCCACCATGAATTCCCCCCGCCCCACCCGCGCGCCCGTGCCCATGTTGTGCATCCGGCCGCCCACCACAACCGTGGGGTCCATCCCCCCCGCCTGCAAAACCAAGGAAGCCAGCGAGGTCGTGGTCGTCTTCCCGTGCGTGCCGGCCACGGCGATGGTGTATTTCAACCGCGCCAGCTCCGCCAGCATCTCAATTCGGGGAATCACGGGGATCTTCCGCTCCAGCGCCGCCCTCAGCTCCGGGTTTTCCGGCCGGATCGCTGTGGAAGTCACCACCACGTGCGAGCCGTCCACGTTCTCCGCCTTGTGCCCGATGAAAAGGGCGGCCCCCAAAGACGCCAGCCGCCGAGTCACCTCGGTCTCCTTCGCGTCCGACCCCGTCACTTTATATCCCAGCGTCAACAGCACCTCGGCGATCCCGCTCATGCCGGACCCCCCGATGCCGATGAAATGGATGTTCTTTATTTTTTTAAACATAACCGTCCCTATCCAGAAAAATAACCAACCAAAAAATCATAGTTTACTTACAGTCACTTGGCAACAAGCAAAGGGGACGGTCTTACTTAATTACCTAACGCCTAATCCAGAAATTTGGGGGACATACTTAATTCAGAAGAAGAATGAACAATGTCTCGAACGGAGTTCCCTCTTGGCCGGAGTTCCTAATTCCTCTCACTGCAAACGACAACACGCCTGTGGGGCGCGTCTAAGCGTCAAAAAATTGGTAAAATTCATTCACCCAACAAAGCAACAAACAGCCCAACGTTTTTTGGCAAATACTTACTGCGAGGTAATCCATCATGACTGAAGCGGAGTTCTGGGAGCTGATACAGCGGGCCAGGGAAGGCGTTCCCCTGAATGAAACGCAAAAGGAAGCCATTCGGCAATACCTCAAGGGCCGGCTTTCGCCGGATTCTGTCAAGGCGTTCGAAAAGGATTTCATCCCCAAAAACCCTCCCCCTTCCCAGCCTTGGTGGACGAGGTTGTTCACCTGGAAGAACCTCGGTCGCCTCGGCGTTTATGGGGCGTTGATTTATCTGCTGGGTGCGGCCATTGCCGACCGCATCGTCGAGCCCCCCCAAATTTCCGGAGGAAGCGGTCCATGCAAGATATCCGCCGGAACGAAGCCCCTGCATGTTAACCCTTCCTCGACGGGCCCCAACCGCGCGTTGAAAGCCGCCATTGAGGAGCTGGAAAGCCGTTGCGCCGAATCCGGCCTCGACTGTTCGGGCGGCACCTGCCCGTCCTGCGCGCCCGATGTGGCGGTTCAATCGGTGGATATCAAATGCCGGTTCTTCTGGTACACCGCCGAGGTCACCGCCATCTGCCAATGCTGGTGTAAATAAGCGCGCCTTAAAACTTTTTTTGCCGGAATCAGCCCATGAATTCCCCTCGAGGCCTTTGGTGGTTCTCCACCGAGCCGGACGTTTATCCTTGGGACGTTGTCTTCAAGGAAAAGCGCGTCCGTTGGGACGGCATCCGCGGCGCGGCCGCGCGGAAATGGATGCGCGAGATCCGGAAAGGCGACCTCGTCCTGGGCTACCATTCGAGCCCTGAGAAATCATTCGTCTGCCTGGCCCGAGCCGAAGGGGAAGCCTATCCCGATCCCAAAGACTCGGAATGGCTGGCCATCGATCTGTCGCCCCTCATCTGGCTTGCGCGCCGCGTGCCTCTGGAGGAATTGCGGCGCCACGAAAGCCTGCGGGACATGAAGTTCCTGCGCATGCCGCGCCTCTCCGTCTCGCCCGTGACGGAGGCCCAGAGTAAAATTCTATCCATGCTCTCGAAAACTTTGTTCTGAACCAACACGTCGAACTCAAGGAGGAACCTCACATGTTGAACGTTGGAGACAAAGCCCCGGATTTCACCGCCAAGGACGACCAGGGCCGCAC
>JACQPF010000231.1 GCA_016207625.1 Elusimicrobiota bacterium
CGCAGGACGGGGTGATCGACGGCAGCCACACCTTCAACGTCGCCATGATCCTGCTCATGGACGGCTCGCTGCGCGGTTCCGGGTACCGGGGCGAGTTCAAGCTCGACCTGAACAGGATCCGGATTTCCGACTCCCACGCCGAGGCCACACTGTCGCAGATTTTCAGCCGCTCAGTCGATGGTTCGGCGCTCACCTTCGGCGGCTCCGCCACTCTGGACGTGGCCCGTGACATCGCCAAAGTGATCTTCAACGCCGAGGCCGTGGACCTCCAATCTTCGAGCTACGCGAACGATTATGGGAAAGAGAACACCGCCGGGAAGCTGCCGCCGGAGATCGTGAATGCCGCCACCCGAGAAGCCCAGCTGGAATCCGCCATGAAGCGGGTGCGCCCGGAGACCCTTAAGGACCGCGGGGTGCTCCTCGGCGTCAACGACGTTGCTAAGGCGCGCGAGCTGTTCTTCCGGATCTTGGAGGAATATGGCGCGAAGGACGTGGACGGGTACAGGGCCGAGGTGGAGGGGAACCACTTGTCTCTGAGACAGGCCTTAACGCTTGCGCGTGACAGGGGCTATGCCGTTGCCGACCGGATCGAAGTAATCGACGGGAGCTCCAGCTCCCACCCCAGCGCGGAGCGAGTGGCGGAAACCGCGGGCCAACTGCTCGACGCGCAGGGGAAGACCGTTCGGGCGGGCAAGATCGTTATCTCCAACATGAGCGGCCTCCGGGCCATCAGCTACGATGGGATCATGGACATGGTGGTCTTCGACGCCCACCGGATGACCTACGGCGAGCTCCTGCAGGCGTTGGGACGTGTGGAACGTTCCTATGACGTCAAAGAGAAGGCGGCGGTCAACAAGGAATACCAATCTTCACGCTTGTTGCTCATCGACAGCGCCGATTTGAACTTCCTCTATCACGAGATGCTGAACGTGGACCTGGATTTCGTGAAGAGAGGTGTTGCGGAAGGGATGTTTGCGACGCGGCCGGAAACCCGGACGATGTTCGAAGAGGTGAAAAAGGCGCTCGGCGACGCGGTTTCCCCGGAGAAGCTCACGGAAGAAGTCAAACACAAGCTCCTGCAGGTGGCGACGGAATACAAGACGTTGAGGGAGAAGTCGGAGTCCACCCAATTCAAAGCCTCCATCGAGACGTTGACGAAGCTGTTGAAGGAGCCCCTGGCCTCCATGCGGGCGCTGGACCCGGAGCTCATCGCGCGGATGGAGAAGCAGATCCTGGAGAACGAAGAGCGGTTCTCGACGGAACAGGGCACCGGCGAGTTGGCGGACCCCGAGCGGATCAGCATGATCACCTTGCTGCAGGCCATGAACACGGCGGAGACTTTCTGGGCCGAGGTGGCCGACCGCACGTCCAGCCGGTTCCTGCGCGGTGAGGCGAAGCTGCGGCTCGGCGAGCTGGCGCGCACGCGAGGCGAACTGGACACGATCTTCCAGGAATCGTCTGCCCAGATCGATAAGACCTACGCCGCCACGCCGGAAAGCGTCTATGACCGGCCGTCGCGGCACATCGCCGAGGTCGCCGCATCCTTGAGCCGGTCGGTGATGCCGGTGGAAACCGTGGGCCGCACACGGCAGTTATTGCTTGACGGTACGTCGATGACGATCGCCGCGGCCAAAGCCGCGTTGAAAGACGCCAAGGTCAGCGATGGAGCGATCGAAAAATTTGAGAAGGCGTTAACCGGCAAGAGCCAGGTTGTTGGGGCCCGCTCGCAGGTGCTGTCCATCGGCCGACAGGGAGATTTGACCTACGCCGGACAATCCCTCTCTTTGGCCGCCGACCAGATCAGGGGCTTGTCGGACGACCAGAAGGCCGCGCTGAACTTCGTGGTCGAGAAGCTGGGCGGCTTGACGGACGCGGCCTCTGCCGATTGGGCCGCCGAAGCGGCCGTGACGCTGTACCTCAACGGAGCCCTGCCGGTGACGAACTTCAAGACCGACACCGTGGCCCTTCTGGCCGACGTTTCGGGCGGGTTACGGATGCTGAGCGAAGTCCGGGAAACCTCGCCGTCGGAAGCGGAGATCCTGCGGGTTTTGAGGTCCCCCGACAGCGCCTATCAGCTCGCCAAGGCCGTGACCGCCGTGAGGAATTACCCGAGCCGGAAGCAGAATACCGTGGCTTTCTTCCGCAGCGTGGTGACACATCGCGAGCGCCTGGCGCAGCCGACCTATAAGCCCAAGGGCGTGTTCGGATACGCCCGGCAAATTCCTTCCTTGACCATGCGAACCTGGTCCGAATTACGGATGAGCTCGCTGGCGGCCGGCAAGCGGCCGTTCGCCATCGCGACGATGTTCCGCGTGCAGGAGAAGCTGGACACCAGCGCCGCGACCGCGCTTCTCGGCCTGGCCCAGAACTTGTACGAGAACCGGTCCACGAACACGGACCGGAAGGTCGACGCCGCAAAATTCCGGGCGAACGCTGCCGCGATGGTCAAGCTTTTATCAGCCTTAACTCCGGAAACCGCCGGGGCGCTGAGCAAGAGGTTGGCGCTGCGAGAGATGTGGGAAGGCGAAACGACGCCCGACTATTCGCAGCCGCAGAAGTTAAAGGAATATTTGACAGCCAAAACGAACGACTTGCCTTTCGCATGGAAAATCGTGCAAATCGTATCGGGCATCGGGATTTACAAAGCGGCAGGTCTTGTCCTTGGAGCCGTTCTGGCTGGGGCGCCGATGCTCATCGCCATTGCCGTTCCAGCGGCTGTTACGGCCTTGGCGGGTTTCATATTGAGCAAGACGCTGAACGCCATCTTTCAGAAACCGTTGAGGAATGATGAGATCCTGAAAAATATCATTGATCCGAAAGGGAACGCGCAGGAGGTGCCGGCGAGCGCAGAGAATAGTCAGCCGTCCGCCGACGATGCGGAGGCCGCCGACAAACCGGCGCCGAAAGTCCTCGCGCCTTCGTCGGATCAGCGTAAAAAACCGGCCGCTCCGATCAGGATCATGTCCGCCGCGCGGCGAGTCAATTTGAACGTGGGATCGGGTGCTGCAACTCCAAAGAGTGAGGATCTCGTATTGGGAGAAAAGATCGGGAGTGATATAGATTCCAGCGTGCAGGCCGCCGAAGAAACGGAACGAGTGACATCGATTTTTGGTAAAAATCTGCGGGCGCATTTATGGGCGGCGCCGGTATTGGAGCCGGTGTTCCAGCTGCCCATGTTCCTGCCGCTGATGCTGGGTGCGGTGATGCCGTTTTTTGCTCTGGTCTTCCTCACCATAGGCCTCGTGGGGGTTCAAACGTTGATCTTTGCGCGGGCCCATTCGGCGAAATCGAAACGCCTCTACATCGCGAAGGCGGGGCTTGTCTTCGCGCTCATGATGGCCTTGCCGACGATGCTCTTCGGGATGAGCGCGGGCAATCTGATGGCCGGTTATCTTTTGAATTCGGTGGTGCATTTCGCGCACAACGCCGCGGTGGCGGAGCCCGCTTGGGTGCCGACTCTTCGGAAGATCCTTCCCGCCGATTCGACCGTGGCCTCGTTTTTGAGCCTGGACGGCCTTGCCGTGTGGCTGACAGCGTTGCGGACATCCCTGGACGCCATCCGACGACGTTTTGTGATTCCGACCGTACGTCAGTATGCCGTGGACTTTGCCGAAATATTGACCAGCGAGAAAGATGAGCGTTTCATGGCGGGTTTGGCAGTCGGGGAAGCCAAGCGTCGCGAGCATGTCTACAGCTTGGCGTATGCGGACGATGGCGAGCTGGCGTTCAACGACCTAAGTCAAGACGGCATCGTTTTGGATGGCAGCGGCCGGAATGTTAACGTAAACCGGTACGGCCCAGCGCACATCGCCACAGAGTTCGAGGACGCGGTGGCGGTGGCGGGGGAAGTGGCGAAAAAAGGGTTGATCGCTCACACGCACGCGTTCGACCCCGCCAAGCCCTATCCTCAACCATCCTCGACCGACCTGTCCATGAGGAAAGGCGCGATCCTGGCTGTGGATCCGGAAAACAATATTTACGCCACCTTCTATGAGGTACTGTCTTCAAACAAGAAAGAGCCGGAACGGGTGCGGCTTTACAACAGCTCCTCCATTCCCGGCAGCCGGCCGACCGAACGGGTAACGCCGCTCTCCGGGTCCATCCAAGAGGGCATTCGAAGCGGCGAGCGTTTGCCGAAGATGTTCCGGGGGAACGTGACCATGGTGCCGGCCATCGTTTGGGCGATCCTGCCCTTCTTCTATGGGAAAGAAAGCACCCTCCCGTCCGCCCTCAGGAAGGCGGGGACCTCCCTTGAAGAGCTGGAGTCGGTTCACGAAAAGATCTTCCGGTCGGCGTCCGGCCCGGCGGAATATATCGAAATGTCCGTGGCCTTTTATTTGGAGCGCAACCCCGCGCTCCTGGAGCCTGCCTACGCGAGAGACCTGCCGGCCAATGAAGGGCTCCGTCAGCTTCTGGTCCGGAACAAAGCGGACGAGATCTTGAACGCTTTGAAAATGAACGATGCCTCCGGGCTGGGGCGGCGGGCGGAGCAACGGTTTGAAGAGGTTCGGCAGACCGTCGAAGCTTTTGACGGGCGAGTGGCTGTTCACCTGGAAGGTTGCATCGAACGGGGCACTCTCAGAGGGGATGTGGGGTTTGCGAAAGAGATCCTGCCGGTGTTTAAGCAAGGCAAGTTCGGGCGGCTCAGCCGGGGCCAGCAGGCCCAGGCGCTTGGTCTTATTTCGAAAAACGTGTTGAGCCCGATGTACGCGGGGTATCTGGGGATGGACCCCACTGAGCTGGAAGGAATGGAAATCGATGTGAGGATCGAGGATGAACTGCCGGGCAGCCTCACCACCCTCTTGGGCCGGAAGATCCCATTGAAGCACGGGAAATCCATGATTTGGGGGCGGACAGGCTTCAGAGACGGGAAACCGGTGAGCTCTTTTGAGATCGTCATCACGCCGTCGGTTGTGGAGGAGGGCTGGGCGCTGGCCGACATGGCGACGGCCTTGGCCCATGAATTGGCCCATGCGTTTGTGGTTAAGAAATACGGCATCCCCCTGAGCCAAAAGGGCTTGGATGAGACGGACCGGGCGGAGGTGGAGGCCAAGGTGTCCATCCTGATGCGTGAGGCGGTTCTGCCGACGACGTTGTCC
>JACQPF010000226.1 GCA_016207625.1 Elusimicrobiota bacterium
AACATACCGGACCAATGACGACGGACAGAGAGGCTGAATCCAACGGGTGGGTGGAAAACGAAGAAGCGGATCATGGGACGACCAGAAGTGGTTGATCGGTAAGGAGGAGGCTCACCTGGAAGGCAAGAGGCTTGTGCCGGACACCCCGGAGGCCAAGAACGTTTTGGAAAAGCTTGGGTCCAGCCCCGCACATCTGGGAGGGGATCGTTTCCGGGCCAAGCCCCGGGTAAACGTCCCTGAAGATATGAAGCCGACCTCCGCACAACGAAGGGCCCGGATGACAAACGTAAGAAAGGCGCAACTGGCGAGGCACAGGTAGAATCCCGGGAGCAGGCTCTGTTCGGGCAAGAGAAACGCCAACCGCCCGAAAGACATCAATTCCAAGATTTGCTTCAATAGGGGCCATGCCTCTCGCCCAAATTGAACGCGGCCTGAGCGCGCTGGCCAACCCCGCCCGCGCCAAAGCGAACCGCTGGTTTTTCAAAACCGGCCCCGGCGAATATGGGGAAGGGGATGAATTCATCGGCATCACCGTCCCCCAGATCCGCGCCCTGGCCAAAGCCCATAAGGCCCTGCCTTTGCCGGACGTGCAAAAGCTCCTCAATTCCCCCATCCACGAGAAGCGCCTTCTGGCCCTCATCATCCTGGTCCTGCAATTTTCAAAAGCCACAGAACGAACCCGGGCCCGGATCTACCGTTTCTACGTTAAAAACTTCCCCCGCATCAACAACTGGGACCTGGTGGACAGCTCCGCCCCCAACATTGTCGGCGCCTACCTGGCCGGCAAGGACAAGCGCCCCCTTTACGAATGGATCCGCTCGGCCGACATGTGGCGCCGCCGCATCGCCATGCTCGCCACCCTCCACGACATCCGCCTGGACAACTACACCCACGCCCTCCGCCTGGCCGAAGAATTGCTGAAAGACAAAGAAGACCTCCTCCACAAAGCCGCCGGCTGGATGCTCCGCGAAGTGGACAAGCGCCACCGCCCCGCCGCCGTCGCCTTCCTCAACAAGCATTCCAAGCAAATGCCCCGCACCATGCTCCGCTACGCCCTGGAACGCTTTCCCGAGTCAGAGCGCCAACGCTACCTGAAGAAATAACCAGGACCCCATCCCATGCCGCCCTTTCAATCCAAAGATCCCCTTCACGGGCTCACGCTTGAGGTGATCCTCACCCGGTTGGTGGCGCGCTACGGGTGGGCAGGCATGTTCAAAGCGGTCCATATCCGCTGCTTCCTCAATGAACCCAGCATCAAATCCAGCCTGAAGTTCCTCCGAAAAACCCCCTGGGCCAGAAAAGCCGTCGAAAAGCTGTATTTGAAAGATGCGAGATGCTGGGACGTTCATAACTAAATAACTAAGTTGCCGCACCAACCCTCGAACTGCTACGATTCATTCATGCCCCGCCAAGCGCGAATTGACGCTCCTGGACTTCTCCACCACATAACAGCCCGCGGCATAGAGCGGCGCTTCATTTTCCAAGACGAAACCGACTACAGGGATTTTGTCAATCGCTTGGAGACCTCTCTGAGAAAATCCCCTAACCAGATTTTGGCCTGGGCGCTGATGCCCAATCACTTCCACCTATTGGTCCGCTCGGGGTTTGGCGGCGTGCCGGACCTCATGCGGCGGCTGATGACCGGCTATGCCGTGGCCTTCAACCACCGGCACAAGCGTTCGGGGCATCTGTTCCAAAACCGTTACAGATCTGTTGTGTGTGAGGAGGAATCCTATTTATTGGAATTGGTGCGATATATTCATTTGAACCCTATGCGGGCCCGCCTGGTGAGTTCTTTGGATCTTCTTCGAAAATATCCATGGACCGGGCATGCCGTTCTCGTGGGGACCGTAAAGCACCCCTGGCAAGAGACGGGGGAGGTGTTGGGGCGCTTTGGCAAGGATCTTTCTTCTGCTCGCCAAAGATATGAGCAGTTCTTGTCTGAGGGTCGTGTTGACAAGCGCCGGCCGGATTTGGTGGGCGGAGGGCTAATCCGAAGCTTGGGAGGGCGGCAGGCCACATTGTTGGCTCGGCGGACAGGGAAAAGGCAGCTGTATGACGAAAGAATTTTAGGCGCCGGGGATTTCGTCGAAATGGTCTTGAGAAAGGTGGAAAAGATGGAAGAACGGCAAAGGCGTTTGCTTAAAGAGGGCATTACGATTCAAGACATGGCACGAAAGATCGCTGGAGATTTTGGTGTGGATGAGAAAACGCTTTACATGAAGGGAAGGCCGGATGCAGTTTCCCGGGCGAAAGCGTTGTTGATTCATGCGGGTGTGGACTACCTAGGGATAAGCACGCAGGCCATGGCAGAACTTACGAAGATGAGCGGCCCTGCCGCCAGCAAGGCCAGACGCCGCGGCCAGGGGTTCTGGGATGAGAATAGACTGAGAAAGTTATTTAGTTAGGTACGTCCCCTATGTCTACTATGTCTGCGTGGAGTCCGAAAGAGGCTTATCGGGATTTGGTTCAGCCACGGGTGAAGTGTGATTGCCGGGGGCAATGCTGTGTGGCGTTGGTCTACAAGAAAAAGTTGATGAGTCCCACTCTGACCGGGAAGGAACTGAAATTCTTTAAGACCAGGTATGGCGCCGATAAAATGACAGGCAACCAGCTCAAGGTGAAAACGGACAGCCATGACTGCATTTTTGTGAAGGACGGCCTATGCTCTATTTACGAAAACCGGCCGCTGGACTGTCGCGCGTTTCCGGCGGTGACGGTCGGCAACACGATTACCTTCGACAGCGGTTGCATTTCGGGGGAGGGCTGGAGAAAAAAGGGATCCATCAAAAACCGTTTTTTGAATGAGCTCCGCAGGCTTCTGAAACAAGAGCCGCTCCAGTATTTGATCGATCTGTCTCGACGAAGCGCTGCGGTGGTGGACGCCGGGTTTGTGGGTGAATTGCTCGGGCCGATCCATGAGCAGCCCGACGTGAAAGACCTGCGTGAGGTGACGCTGAGGAATGCAGAGGGATAGGCTTTGTGAAACCCGTCCGGATGCGCCGAAGCACCGCGGCAACCCGAAGCGGACCGTGAGGTATTGGATCAACCCCGTGAAGAACCTGAGGGAATTTTGAGGAAACGCTCCGTTGCGGCGGCTATGGCCTCTGTTTTTCCAGGTCTTCCCAGCGTTTGTAGAGGGCTTCGATTTTTTCCTGCGCAGTGGTCAGCTTCTCATGGCGCCTGGACAGCTCGGCGGCGTCTGTGGCGATGGAAGGGTCCTCCAGGGCTTGACGGGCTTTCTCGACTTCTTGTTCGGCGGCGTGAATGGCGGCCTCCATGTTTTTCAGCTCTTTCAATTCCTTGGCGGAGCGGGCCGGCCTGGGCTTTTCAGGAACGGGCGACGTCTTGCCCTGGGGTGAGAGGGGCCGGCTCTCCGGCTGGCCGGCCTTCCAGTCTTCCCACTGGGCCAAGTCGGCGAAAAAGCGGGCATGGCCTTTTCCGTCCAACGCCAGGATTTCCTTGCTCACGCGGTCCAGCAGGTGGCGGTCGTGAGTGACCAGGACCAAGGCCCCCGGGAATTCCATTAGGCTTGTCTCCAGGACCTCCAGGGAATTGATGTCCAGGTCGTTGGTGGGTTCATCCAGGAAGAGCAGGTCCGCGGGTTTCAGCATGAGCCGAGCGATGAGCACTCGGGACTGTTCCCCGCCGGAAAGCCTTCCCAGCGGGATGTCCATCTGCTCTTTGCGGAAAAGGAAGCGGTCCGCCCAACTGAACACGTGGACGGGCTTGTCCATGTAGTACACATGCTCGCCGGATTCGCAGAGGGCCCGGCGCAGGGGCATGTTCAAATCGAGCTGTTCGCGGTGCTGGTCGAACATCACCACTTGCAGGCGGTCGGCGTGGGTGATGGTTCCGGAGTCCGGCGACAACGTGCCGGCCAGCAGTTTGATCAGCGTGCTTTTGCCGCTGCCGTTTTCCCCCAAGAGCCCCAGCTTGTCCCCGGGCCGGAGCACGAGGTCCAGCGGGCCGAAGAGTTTTCGGCCGCCCAGGCTCTTTTTCACCTGATGGGCTTCCGCCAGCTTCTTGGTGCGGCGCTCACTGCCGGAAAAATCGATTTCCACGGAGCGGTCCTGAGCGTTGCGGTATTTCAGCTCGCCAAGTTCTCCCATGAGCTCCCCGGCGCGGTCGATGCGGGCTTTTTGCTTGGTGGTCCGCGCCTTGGGGCCCCGGCGCAGCCACTCCACCTCGCGGCGCACGATGTTCCGCATGGTGTCTTCCTGGGCAGCCTGGGCGCTGAAGAAGGCTTCACGGTTTTCCAAAAAGTCGCTGTAGCGTCCGGCGCTGCTGAAGTATCCCTCCGGGTAGCGCTTGTTCAGCTCGATGATGCGGTTGCTGACGCGCTCCAAAAAACGGCGGTCGTGCGTGACCACTAAAAATGAAAATTTGAGGCCGGACAAAAACCGTTCCAGCCAAAGCACGCCTTCCAAGTCCAAGTGGTTGGTGGGCTCGTCCAGCAACAAAAGGTCCGGCTCGCGGATGACCTGGGCCAGGATGGCCAGCCGCTTCCGCCAGCCGCCGGAAAGCGTTCCCACCGGCTGGTCCGGCGAGGGGAAGCCCGCGTCTTCCAGACCCGCCTCCACACGAATGTCCACTTCGTAATCCTCCAACCCCAACCCCTCCACCGCCCGCACCAAATCCTGGCGCACCGTCAAAGCGCCCGCGTCCCCGAAATGGTCTTGCTGGGCCAAATACCCCACCTTGAGGCCGCGACGCACGGAGAGTTCGCCGTCGTCCGGCTTCTCCTGCCCGGCCAAGATCTTAAGCAAAGTCGATTTCCCCGTTCCGTTGGGACCGATGAGGCCGGTGCGCTCCCCTTCAGAGAGCCCAAATGAAAGACCCTCAAAAAGCGGGCGCGCCCCGTACGTTTTGGAAATTTTTTGACAGCTGAGCAGGATCGCCATGGGTTCAGCGAAGGGTCAAAAGAGGCGGAAGACGGCGGAAATCAGGCCGTAGACTACGCCCTGCATGAAACCGATCAGGGGGTTCAGCGCGCCCGTGAACAGCAGGATGATCAAAATAAAAAAACCGAAGCGCTCCACGCCACGGAACTTTTGCCGAACGTCATCGGGAAGGAATGCGAACAGGAGTTTGGAGCCGTCCAGCGGGGGGATGGGGATGAGGTTGAAGACGCCCAGCATGATGTTGATGCGGAGCGTGATGGCGCAGAGGGGCGCCAATAGGCCGTTGTCATGAACCGCCGGGAACTGAAGAAAAGCGGCCGCCAGGAAAGCGATCGACAGGTTGGTGAAAGGCCCCGCGAGGGCCACGGTGACGAAGGCGAACCGTGCATTTCGCAGTTTGTCGTAACCCACCGGCACGGGTTTCGCCCACCCAAAGCCCGCCACGAGAAGCATCAAGAGCCCCATGGGGTCGATGTGGGATGCCGGGTTCAGGGACAGCCGGCCCGCGAGACGAGCCGTGTCGTCTCCATAAAAGGAAGCCGCCAGCCCGTGAGATATTTCATGGGCGATGACGGAATACAGCAGAACGACGGCCAAACCGGCGAACAATGCCGGGTTTTGTTGAAGAAGCGAAAGCAACCCCATTGAATGACCTCTGATTTCTCTCATCATTTTACTATATCCCTTATCCGGCTGTTGACAAATGGACGGATGGCGGTTATAATATCATTGTTATGAAACCATCGAACTATCCCAAGATCTTTAAGGCCCTGTCCAACGAGCAAAGGCTGAAGATTTTTATGTCGATCTACGAGCAATCTTTGAAGAGCTCGAAGGCGGGGTCGGTTTTCCCCGCGAAGGACTCGACGTGCTGCGTGATGGAAAAAGCTTTTACGAAGATGTGCGAGTGCATCAATCTTTCGCGGTCGACCATATCCCACCACTTTAAAGAACTGCAGAACGCCGGGCTCATCATTTGCGAGCGCGAGGGGCAGATGTATCGTTGCCGGATTAATGAGGAAACGGTGAATTCCATTAAAGAGTTCCTGAAGTGATTTTTTTATCCTGACTGTTCGATTGTTGTAGAACAGTATGACGAAGGGAGGTGATCCGTATGTTCAATTGCTGCGGCAAGGATGCGAAATCTCTGTGTGAGCAGCTTGAATGTGATGTGAAGGAAACGCCGAAAGGCATTCAAGTTGAGATCAGCGCCAAAGATCCGTCCAAGACAGCGTCCTTAAAGTCGTTAATCAAGGCCTGTCGCGACTTCTGCGGATGCTGAAGACCGGATGTTGCCGGGAGGCGGGCCCGCCTCCCGGCATCGCCTTTTGCTATTTTTGGAAAAAAAAGATAAACTCTCGACGACGCATGAGAAAAACGCCTGCCTCATAGCTGTCCTTTTTCCGAGGAATCCCATGAACGAAATCGCACGGCGGCGCACCTTCGCCATCATCTCCCACCCGGACGCGGGGAAGACCACGTTAACCGAGAAGCTCCTGCTGTACGGGGGCGCGGTTCAGTTGGCGGGGTCCGTGACGGCGCGGAAGAACCAGCGCGCCACCACCTCCGACTGGATGGAGCTGGAAAAAAAGCGCGGCATCTCGGTGAGCTCCACGGTGCTCCAATTCGATTACGGGGATTTCCGCATCAACCTGCTGGACACGCCGGGCCACCGGGATTTTTCGGAAGACACTTATCGCGTGCTGACGGCGGTGGACTCTGTGATCATGGTGATCGACGCGGCCAAGGGCATCGAGAGCCAGACCCGCAAACTTTTTGAGGTGTGCCGCCAGAGGCGCGTGCCGATCTTCACCTTCATGAACAAGCTGGACCGGCCGACCAAAGACCCCTTGGAACTCATTGACGAACTGGAAAAAGTCCTCGGCCTGCATCCGTTTCCGATGAACTGGCCGCTGGGCACGGGGGTGGATTTCCGGGGCGTGTACGACCGCGTGTCCGGGCAGGCGCACCTGTTTGAACGCACGCCGGGCGGCGCGTTCCAAGCCCCCGTGGCGGTGCACGACCCGTCCGACCCTATTTTCAAAGAACAGATGGACCCCATCAGCTACCGGAAGTTCGTGGAAGACGTGGCCATGCTGGACGGGGCGGGAGCCCGGCTGGACTCGGCCGCCATATCGGCCGGGAACACGACGCCCGTGTATTTCGGCAGCGCTTCGAACAATTTCGGTGTGCAGCTGCTCTTGGAAGGCTTCCTCTCCTGCTCGCCGCCGCCCGCTCCCCGCTCGACGTCGTTGGGCCTCATTTCGCCCGACCAGCCGGCTTTCTCGGGCTTCATATTTAAAATCCAAGGGAACATGGACCCCCGGCACCGCGACCGGGTGGCCTTCCTGCGGATTTGTTCGGGCAAATTCACGCGGGAGATGGTGGTGCTTCACCCGCGGACAGGCAAGAGGGTGAAGCTTTCAAACGTGCACAAGATCTTCGGACGCGAGAGGGAAGTGATCGACGAGGCTTACCCGGGGGACATCCTGGGTTTGGCAGGCCACTCGGATTTTTCGATCGGCGACACGCTGAGCGAGGACCCGCGCATCGTCTACAACGAAATTCCCCGCTTTCCGCCGGAATGCTTTGCATTTCTTCACAACACGAGTCCCGTGAAGTTCAAGCCGTTCCGGAAAGGGCTGGAGCAGTCGGTTCTGGAAGGGATCGTGCAGCCGTTCTCGGTGCAGAACACGCCGTACGCCGCGCCGCTCTTGGCCGCCGTGGGGCCTCTTCAATTCGAAGTGCTGCAGTACCGGCTTCAGTCGGAATACGGCGTGGAGACCCGCCTCGAGAACGCGCCGTGGGAACTGGTGCGCTGGGTGGACCCGAGCGGGAAAGACCATCTCATTGAAAATTCCGTCACCCTCCCTTCCGGCTCCCGATTGGGCGAAGACGCGGCGGGAGAGACCGTTGTGTTTTTCCCCAACGAGTGGGCCCTCCGTTATTTCGCCAAGCGCAGCCCGGATATCAAGCTTCATGAGTTGCCGCCGAAGCGAGCGTAAGCCCCGAGGTTGTAGTTCACGTCCGATTTGAGTTGCGTTCCCCGGAAGTTTTGGTAAACAGGCAATTGCACGCCCGCAGTGAAGGCCCATGTTCCGCCGGGCCGCCACTGGAGGGCCGGCGAGAAATAGACCGTTTCCCCGCCGGTGTTTTGCACCGTGCCGTCCGGGTTCCGGCCGGGGGCGCCGACGAAATCCGATTCGTCACGGCTGGAAAACTCCCCGTTGATTTCCCCTAAAAAACTGAGTTTGTCATTTGCGAAAGGCACGTTGGCGCCGGCGTTCACGGCCAGCGCGTTGCCGAATGTGTAGGCCCGGCTGCCGTTGAGCCGATAGGTGGCGTCGCCGTACAGCGAAAGGATCGGAAGCGCCCAGACCAACGCCGTGCCCGCGATGACGTCCGTGGTGCCGGACCCGGGCTGAAGGGTGGCGGCCAGGCGAGCGCCTTGACCGTCTTTTTCAGTGATGGAACCCGTGCCCAGTTCCAGGCCCAGGATCCCCAGCCATTCCCGCCGGGGGTCCACGAGACGGTCCTTCCAAAAAGAATAGCGCCCGAAGACGCCGACGTCGCCAATGCCGTTTACCTTTTGGGTGACTTTTTGTCGGGTGACCGGGTCCAGGTAAGAGGCTTTGTTATACACGTGAGGGATGGATAAAGCTGCGCTCAAGTTCCGGGTGAGTCGGTAATCCAGGAGGAGGGACGTGCGGAGGCTTTCGTTTTTTTCATCGTCCGGATTGGAGACGTCGGTGCCGCCTTGGCGGCGGGTGTCCCGGGTGCTTTGGCGGGTGGTGAGATAAACGCCGAGCCCGTCGGCGGTGGCCGAGCCCAACCCGCGCAATGGAGAACCCGGGCCCACCTGCACGGCCATCATGGGCGGGGTCATGGCGGCGCCGGGGGTTGCGCCCACACTCACGGCGAGGGCGGCCAGGAACAAGCTTCTCTTCAGCGAACATTTTCCATTGAGCATGTATTGTTCCTTTCCAGAAAGATGGAGAACCGCCTCCGGGGCCGGAAGTGGTCTCACGTTCTTTACGCGCAAACGGCGATCTTGGATTTATCTTGAAGGTTGGAAACGAGCGGCGAGAGACTCAATGTCTTCGTCGGTGTGGTCCCGCATGGCGGCGGGGGCGGCCTTGACGCGGCCTCCGTCGGGGGACAGCTCCACGGCTTTGTGGTGATCGGCCTCCATGTCTTGGGAAAGAGCGTCGGCCTCCAAATGCAAGCGGCCCGTGCAGATGCAGGCATAGGTTTTTTCAGCGGAATCTACTTGAATATAGAGAACCGTTCCGCGCACCGCGGCTGTGGCCACAGCGGTTTTGACGGAAAATTTGGCGCCGGTTTTGACGATGCCGAGCAGGCCGCCCTTTTGCAAACGGACCAGGACACCGCCCTCCTTCCGGACAGGCACGGCTTCGGAGCTCGGCTTTAGCCGGAAGACGGCTTGGTCGCCCAGGCGAACATCGGCTTCGACGTCTTCGGATGTGGCGAGGAGCTGGCCGGGGCGGATGGCGGCGCCGATTTGCACCGGTCGGCCGTCGGCCAGCAATTGGCCCGTAACGGACACGACTTTCCAGGAACCCGCCGCCTGGCGCCGGAGCCAGACGCCGGCCAACCCGGCGAGGAGCAACACCGACGCGGCGAGGGCCAGGTTTCGATACCAGGGAAAGCGCGGCCGGGCGAGGACCCGGCTCATCAGGCGGGTTTTGACGCGGGCCGGCGGCTCTTCTGCGGTAACCGAAAGAGGCAGGGCCTGGGTGACCGCCTGAAAATCCAACAGGGCGCGGCGGCAGTCTTCGCAGCCGGACGCCAAATGGGCGTCCAGGGCGGAACGTTCGCCCGGGGGAACGGTTCCCAGGGCGTAGGGAGCGAGCAGGTCTTGCAGAGCTTCGTGGTTCATCTTATTTTCTCTCGGGCCGACAGGAGCTCGGCCAGTTTCAACATCCCCAGGCGCATGCGCGTCTTCACGGTGCCCAGGGGATCCCCTGTTTTGTCGGCGATCTCCTGCTGGGTTAACCCTTCGAAGGCGGCGGCTTCCACAGCGGAGCGCTGAGGCAGGGGCAGGGACTCCAGGGCGCGCCGGACTTCGGCGTCGCGTTCCGCGCCGGCCAACCCTTCCAGAACCGGGAGGCATGGCTCCGGCAGAGCAATGAGGCGGTCGCCTTCTTCCTCCTGGGAAAATATGGTTTGCTCTTTGCCTTCCCGCAGTTTCCGGCGGCGGAGGCGGTCCAGGCATCGGCTGCGGGCGATGACCAGGATCCAGGCGACCACGGGCCCTTTCGCGGGATCGTAGGCGGCGGCCTTTTCCCAGAGGGAAAGGAAAATCTCCTGCATCAAGTCTTCCGCCTCTTCCCGGCGGGCGAGCATGCGGCAGGCCAGGCCGAAGACCCGCGGGGCGTGACGGTCGTAGAGGCTGGAAAAGGCCTCCGGGTCGCGGTTCCGGGCCACGCGCTGGATGAGCTCGACGTCTTCGAGCATGGCTTTCATTTATTATTACGCAGGAGCGTATCGGAGGGATTCATCGGCGCAAAGGAAATCCAAAGGGGCGGCGGGGCCGTATTCATGGTATAACGCTATTTTAACAAATGGCGCGGAGGGAGGAAAACGGCATGAAGATTGCGGCCGGGTTTTTCGCGTTTGTGGTTTTTGTGGTGATCGCCGCCGGACTTTTGCGGGCCGGCAAGGAGGATTCGATGAAACAAGATAGAAAATCGTTGAGCGAGGGGAAGACTCTGAAAGCCGTGTTCGCGGCGGGGTGCTTCTGGGGCGTGGAGGCGGCCTTCGGCCAGGTGCCGGGCGTTGTGTCCACCCGCGTGGGATATACAGGCGGGACTTTGAAAAACCCGACCTATGAACAGGTGTGCTCAGGGACAACAGGCCATGCCGAGGCCGTGGAAGTGGAGTTCGACCCGGGGAAGGTTTCCTATGATAAATTGTTGGAGGTGTTTTGGAAAATCCACGACCCCACCACGCTGAACCGGCAGGGGCCGGACGTGGGAGACCAGTATCGGTCGGCCGTTTTCTTCCACGGGCCGGAGCAGGAGAAAGAGGCGCTGGCCTCCCGGGACAAGCTGGCGAACGCGCGGCGCTTTTCCCGGGACATCGTCACCCGGATAGAGCCGGCGGCGGCGTTTTACCCCGCGGAGGAATACCATCAGCAATATTACAAGAAGAACGGAGGCGCGGCCTGCCATATTTTCTAACCAGCGCTTGGCGCCGGACCGCATTCCCGTATTCCCAAACAAAACCCATGGTGACAAAGATTTGCGACAATAGGGCCAGGGCCGCGCGGCACAGCTTTGGTCCGGCGGAACTCCGGCCACTGACGTGCCGAATAAGCCGAAAGTAAAAGGCCGGGCGCGCCAGCCCCATCCGTCGCCCCTGGCGCCGGGCCATCTCCCGGCGATGCCGACAGGCCCCCCGCCCATAACGAAACTGTTGAACGGCGAAAGAAACCGGTCCGAGGGCATGCGCGTGAAGCACCTCCGCCTCCTCCACAAACCGACGTTGTCCCCCGCGTTCCAACCAACGCCGAGAGAAGTCACGGTCCTCCCCCCCGGGAAAGGCAAACCCTTCGCCGAACCCGGCCAGCGCGAGGTATTCTTCGGCGGGCAGGGCCATATTGTTGGAGGGGGTTAAATCATCGTTCAGACGCAGGTATTCGGTCAGCTCGTGGCTCACTTCTGAAAATAGGTTTTCAGGCAGATCGTTCCGCGTGCGGCCGCCAAAAAGCGTCCGGGGGTGTTTTTGAGCGGCCTCCAGCAGAGTTTCAAGCCATCGCGCGGCCGGGCGGCAATCATCGTCCGTAAACACCAACAGGGCCCCCCGGGCTTGAGAGGCCCCGGCATTGCGCGCGCAAGCGGGTCCGCGGGATGAGCTGCGGATCACGCGGAGGTTGCCGCCGCAGAAAACCTCCCGGCAGGTTTCGTCGAAAGCGGCGCCGTCATCCACAACGATCACCTCAAACCGTTCCTGCGGAAGGGTTTGGGCGGAGAGCGCCTTAAGGCACTCGGCCAGTTCGGCGGGGCGGTCCCGCGTGGGAACGATTACCGAGGCGTAAAGACGTTCCACGATTCGAACACCCCCCTTGCCATCGACCGAACCCGCTCCTTTTCTTCAAGCGAGAATTCGCCGGTCAGCCAAAAACCCGCCGTCAAAAATAGGCTTCCGGTGAAAAGCTTCATCAACAGCATGGCCCCTCCGGCGGGCCACAGGACGCCCGCACCCAGGGCGAGGGCAGCCAACGGCAAAGCCCGCTTCAACGTGCTCCAGGGCAGCGCGGCTCCGCCCACGGCCTTTGCGGCCCCCGTCAAACCGGCGGCCCCGGCCAGGGAAATCAGAGCGGTCACCGCTGCGGCGCCCACCCCGCCGTATCGCGGGATCATCAGCCAATGGCCCCACGCGGCCAGCGGCAGAACCGGCAGGGTGATGAAGAGCGCCAGCCGCGGATGCCCTTTCGATATGAGGATGGACGCCGCCAGAGACATCGTCATGGAGCCCACGGCGGCGAACACCAGCAGGGACAAAACGGGCCCCGCCGCCCGGTAGGGCGCGCCGAACACAAAGACGGCAATTTCCACGCCCGCGCCGGCGGCCAACGCGGCGAAGGGCAACAGCAAAAGGGCTAAGCGAAGGGCATTACGCGACAAACGCGCAAATGACGCGTCGTCGCCGCGCGCCGCGCTGTTGGACAACGCCGAAAGGAGAATGGGCGAAAAGGAAAGGGCCAAAATGCCGGGCACGACCGTGAGGTTCTGCGCCGCGCCATAGAAACCCGCCTCCACGGCGCTTCGCCCCAGCCCCTGCAGGAGGAACAGGTCCAGTTTGTTAAAAACGCGCATAAGAAAGGACGTAAAAAAAAGCGGCGCCACATAGCCCCAAAATCCCGCCGGGAACACCCACGGGGAACCCAGGGGCCAAACTCTTAGAAACCACTGCCCCACCGCCACGTCCGTCAGGGAGGCGGCCATCACACCCGCCACCGCGCCGTAAACGGAAAACCCGCTCAAGACAAAAATGAGAATGAACGCCGCCCGGGCCACCCAGTGAGCCGCGCCCACCCACGCGCGCTCCCTGTAACGGCCGGTCCCCACCAAAATATGCTGGCCCGCCTGGGCCATGCAAAACAGCGGTATGTCCAGGGCGAAAATACGAATCAGGCCGGCCAGCGATGGGTCGCCCAGCAAGCCGGCCAGAGGCGCCGCTATCACCATCACCATCGCGGCCACCGCCGCGCCGCCAAGGATGTAAAGCCTGAGAACGGCGGCGGCCAGAGGCCGCCATTCAACGCTTTCGCTGATGAATTTGACGGTGGCCCGAGAGAACACCGAGGTGCAGGCCCACTCCACCCAAACAATGAAGGCGGCGGCCAGCGCGTAATGCCCGAAGTTCAACGGACCGAATGCGCGGGTGAGAAAAGCCGTGGTCACAAGACCCGTCGGGATGATCAGCGCCTCGGCGCCGAACACGCGGAAGGTGCCGCTGAATACGCGTTGTGACGGGCGGCTGATCACGGCAGGACAGCCGGGGTTTCCTGCAAAACGGCGTCGGCGTTCACCTTCCAAAGGTCGTGCCCCTCGCCCAGCAGGTTCCGCGCGGCTAAAAGGGCCGTGAGCATGGAGTGGTCCTGGTTGTTGTAGC
>JACQPF010000210.1 GCA_016207625.1 Elusimicrobiota bacterium
ACGTTGAACCCCTTCTCGGTCAATTGTTGCACAAAACGATCTCGCACAATGGAAAAACGACCGATCTCCACCTGTTCCCCAATGCTCTCTCGAACCCCACTGTTGGCGGAATGAATGATCCCGTACTGCAACAACGGAAGGCCGACGAGGTTCGTCTGCGGTTCCGGAATCGGCGCCAAGGCGACTCCGATGCGGGGCGCCTTGTTTTCCCAAAAGTTCTGCCGAAGCGCCACTCTCTTCTGGGCACAACCGCTGACGATGAAAGCGGCGAATACCATCAACGCCAGGGATTTCATTTTCACAAGCCTTCTCATGCACTGAATGTTCTTCACGGAACTCCTCCTCGATTAGTAGGGATACACGTAAACCAGCGAAAGGTTGTTTTTCTCTTTCGCGTCATAGCTCAATTGGAATCCTTTTTTCTTGCCGGCGCGCTTGAGATCCTTCACGCGGCCGTTTTGGAAAACGCCCCAGATCATGAACCCGGTGCCCGCCAGGAGGGCGACGCTGCCCGTCAGCGTCTTGGTCGCGGCGGAATCGAGCTTGCTTTGAGCCGCGGCTTGGCTTCTTGAATCGCGACAATAAATCGTATCGCCCCCGCTGTAACTGCATCCGGGAGTGCTTTTGGCTTCGTTTTCGTCGGAATTCCCGCTCGAATAGAGCGCAACACCGGCGACGGCCCCTCCGATCCCCAAGGCCCAAAGAGCCACCTGCCCCGCTTGGGCGTTGTTCAACTTGTCACGCCATTTCTTCTCCTCTTCTTTGGAAGATTGCGGGGACGGCTCTTGCGCTCCGGGAGGGACAGCCGGGCTTTCCAAATAAACCGCTCGAGATACTTTTTTCGGATCCAAACGCATTTCACCCACGTCCGTATCGAGAACGATGCCGTCGGAGTTCCATTCGCGAACGATTCCCACGACCTCGTGCCCGTTGTCCAGTATCAGCTTGGCATTCTTCCCGACAGGGCCCGAATCCGTGGATGATAAAGCATAGACAGGCCAAATGGGCAGCAACGATACCGCCACAAACAATGCCGCTATTTTCTTAACCATGACGTCCTCCACCTATTGGAATCACCACCCGCAATCCGAGCCGGCCCCCTCCATCCCCTTCCCAACCGATGAGGCAGCCCTTCTTGCGGCCCTGCTCCTTCAAATTCATGGGTGGGCCCCCTCCGCTCCGCGCGTCAAAAGCGTCATCTGGGACCGCAGAGCCGCCGGCACCTCCTCCAGGAGGGACACGCGGATTTCCGCCGGTGCTCCCTTGGCCCGCTTCGGCTCCAGACGCCCTTCCACTTGCTCCGGCGAAAGCGCCCACATCGCCCCGCTGGCAGGGTCGATGATGAGCCAGCCGATCAGCCCGCCGAAAAACAAGTTGCCGGTGACGTACCAGCCGTTGGTGCGGCAATGAATGGGCACCTGAAGCGATTGGTAGCCCGGCTTCTGAAATGTCACCACATAGCTCTTCCCCCGAAAGAAACCGGCTCGCTTCAGCAGGTACACTTGAGTTGGAGTGGCGCCCCGATAGACCACGAATCCGGTGGCGGCGTCTTGCACCGTGACCTGGGCCCGGTCCGGATCGCTGCTCAGGACGACCATCTGCGGGCCGCCTTTTCCAATGATTGTGGCGCAGCCGCTCAAGACCGCCGCCGCGGCCGCGGCGACCGTTATTTTCTCAAGCCATCTGATGAACATTGCGTTCTCCTTATCTGCCTAAAAGTGCGCGCCCAAGCGGAATCCCATGGGGGTCCAATTGAACTCGGGGAAATCAGTGTCCTTTGAGCGTTTCGGGAAAACCCCATACACCACGCCCGCATCAATCGCCATCCCCCGCAACGTAAACCCCAAGGACGCCGAAGCCTCGCCCGAAAATGCCAACCATCTCGACTCGTTCATTTTTGAACGGCTCGAAGCCAGAGAACCGGTGCCGGTGTAATTGTAATCCTCCGTGATGGAAGCGCTCGCCAGGCCCACGGCGCCGCGCAAGCGAAGCTCCACGCGTTTCCCTCGGCCTATGCGTTTTTGCGTCTCATTCAACAAGCGAATGAAGGACGTGCCGTAAGTCCAAGTGTCCGTGGCCGAACTGAAAGAGGAAAGGCGTCTGACGATGCGCTGTTCCAATCCCGGTCCTTTGGTGTAGTCGAGGCTCCAACCGTATTCCATGCCGCGATCCGTCATGGGGAAGAGAAACCCCAGGCGGAAGCCTTGGCCGGGAACGACAGTGCTGTCCCCGCTGTAACTCCCGGTGCCGCCGCCGTTCAGCGCAGACACCCTCTTCGATAGATCATCCTCCGCGGGCGAATAAGCGCCGGCCGCGTCCCAAAATATTGTCTGGACGAAGAACGATTTCTGCTTCCGCGGCTTCACGGTGAGAGGTGGAGCCGGCTCGTCCTCCGAAATCACCGGGCCTCTCTCCCCATCGACCGCGTTCGGAGGAACCTCCGCCACGCGGTCGATATTGCCCCTGAGAATCGTGATCTGCCCGTCTTCCGTATCGATGATGAGTTGGTCCTCGTTGGCGGACTTCAACGCTCCCGTGACCGTCTTGCCGTTCTTTAAGGACACGGCGACCGCCGCGCCCACCGCCGGCTCCATCGCGGACAAAACCAACGTCGGGGCCAGGAATGAGACGGCGGCTAAAAAAACAATGCCTATTCTCTTCATGAGTCGCGCTCTCCTATTGGAAATTGGCCGTGACGGACTTATTCGCATCCACCGTCAACGTGCAGCTGCCTGTGCCCGAACAGGCTCCAGACCAACCCGTGAAGACACGTCCCGCCGCGGGAGTCGGAGTCAAAGTCACGGAACTGCTCGGATCCATATAAGCCGAACAGGTGTAGTTGTAATTTCCGCAGTTGATCCCGGCGGGAGAGGAAGTCACGTTCCCATATGTGGAATAAGAGCCCACGGTCACGGTCACTTGCGGTTTCGAATTAAACGTCGCCGTCACTGTAGTGTCGGCGGAAAGGCTGACCGAGCAGGTCGCGGACGTGCCCGAGCAAACTCCCCCGCTCCAACCCGCGAAATAGGCGGAAGAGGCTGTGGCAGAAGCCGTCAGCACGACAGAGCTGGCGGGCGAGAAGTTGGCGTAACAGCTGGAAGAATAGCAATAGAGCCCGCTGGGCGCAGATGTGACTTTCGAATCATAGCTATACGCCGTGCCGGCTTTGTTGACAGTCAACTTGTAGCCGGACCCAAACGTCGCCGTCACCGATTTATCGCCGTCCATGAGGACCGTGCAAGGGCTTGCGCCTGAGCACCCCCCACCGCTCCAGCCCATGAAATATTGATAAGAATAAGAGCCCGTGGAGGGCGTCAGAGTCACCGATGATCCCGGGGCAAAACCGGAGCTGCACTTGCCGTAGATGGAGGAATTGTAATAGGAATCATATCCGGTGCAGTTAATGCCGCCCGGCGAAGACGTGATTTTGTCCGACGAAGATGATGTCCCGGAAAGGGAAACGGAGAGTTTCTTCCCCCCGCCGAAAGAAGCGTTGACCGTCTTATCGCCGTCCATTGTGAATTGGCAGTCCCCCGTTCCCGAGCATCCCGCTCCGCTCCATCCGGTAAATGCGTCGTTGCTGGACAGGGGCGTTGCGGAAAGGGTCACCACTTGGCCGAAGGAATACTCCTTCACGCAACTGCTTCCGCAATCCAGGCCGTTCGGCCCGACGACCTTGCCTGACGACCCGGTCTTGGAAACCGACAAAGCCATTAGGCTTTGGGTGGAAAAGATTCCGCCCGAAGACGTCGGCGGATCATAATGTTGCTCCTTCTTCTTACAGCCGCCTGAAAATAACCCGAGAACCAAAACCGTTCCGATCAGCAGGGCCGATGCCGTCCTAGATGAACACCGCATGACTTCCTCCGTCACCCTTATTCGCTGCAGACAACGTCAAAATCTTGTTCCGCCAACATGCGGCTATCTTGCAACAGCTCGAACTTCCATCCCCCATGAAATGGGTGGGCCTCCGCCGCAGCATAATCGCCCCCCATTTTGAACTCATCCAAAAGGCTGTCCTCGTTCGGATGGAATTCCATCCAAAGGGTCGCCTTGATCCTCCCTTTCGGAGAAACCGGCACAACCAAAGAGGTCAGTTCCTGCTGTTTTCCATCGGGCCGGACCCATCGGCCTTCAATGGTCCTACGGCCTCCAGGCCCCGGCGGCAACCGCAGGTTCGCGTAAATACGTCCCGCACAGGGAAAACGGTGTTCCTGATCGCCGTCCTCCCGGGTCGACAAGGACAGCTTCACCCCCTCCGTTCCGAACGCCACCGCAATTCCCGCCGTCAAAACCAACCCGGCGGCCGCCGCCCCGAGCCCTCTTTTTAGGCGAAGGCCGGGCGTAACGAAACGATAACGCGCTCGTTTGAGAGGACGGAGAGTTTTAGGAAAGAAAAGCCGAAGGATTGAATATAGCTTCAGCGGGAACAGAGTTGTCATTTGTGTTTATCGAGCCTTGATGTCCAAACCGCGTGTTAATTGGAATAGTTATACTTCAAGTTTGCTTTAACGAACTGTAAATATTATGTAAATATTTTTTTATTAATACATAACGCCATAAGCACTTAATTATAGAACGCACCGGTTTTTTCCGCATCGGTAAACTCCGCAATTTCTCCAGGAAAAATTACGTATATATACCATACGAACAAAATTAAAAAACCGCCCGGCTTTCTGTCGAGAACGAAGAAACATTCTCGCAGAAGCCGGGCGGCCTATAAAGTGGCGGGGTCGACGGGATTTGAACCCGCGGTCTTCGCCTTGACAGGGCGACGTGTTAGACCGAGCTACAC
>JACQPF010000227.1 GCA_016207625.1 Elusimicrobiota bacterium
ATATCGATCTGGATGAACACCTGGTCGATGAGCCCCGGCGGGAAGAGCACCATCTTCAGCCGCAAAACGCCGACGAGGACCGTCACGCCGATGACCGCCAGCACGAGGAGGAAAAATTTGACGCGGTGGCCCATCACCCACGTCATGCCCCGGCGATAGACGCGAAGCACCTTCGCGTACCAGCGGCCATCTCCGGATTCTTCCACAGGCTTTCCGAGGGGCATGAGGTCCACCACGTGGGAGGGCAGGATGAAGAACGCCTCGAAGGCGCTGGCCAAAAACGCCATCACCACGATGACGGGGATCATGAGGAGGAACTTCCCCATGATGCCGGACATGAGCGCGAAGGGCAAGAACGCGCAGGACGTGGCCGACACCGACGCCAGGACCGGCACCACCACTTCGCGCGCGCCCTCCACCGCCGCTTGAAAAGGCGCCTTGCCCATCTCCAAGTGCCGGTAGATGTTCTCCGCCACGACCACGGAATCGTCGTCCAGCATCCCGAGCACGATGATGAACGCCATGAGGGACATCAGGTTGATGGTGAACCCCAAGGGCACCGCCACCATGAAGGCCGCCGCGAAGGAGATCGGCACGCCCCAGGCGGCCACGAGCGCCAAACGCCAATCCAGGAAAATGAAAAGCGCCAAAAGGATCAACACGCCGCCCTGCAGGAGGTTGTTGGTCATCACCTTGAGGCGGCGCCGGACGAAGAAAGAGATGTCGTCCGACACGACCAGCTCAAGGCCTTGCTCCCGCGCCCTCGGCTCATACTTGTCTTTCACCTGGAAGACCGCGTTCGCCAAATGGATGGTGTCTCCGGATTTCAGCTTGCGGACGTTCAGGTGGATGGCCGGCTGCCCGTTCGCCCGGGTGAGCAGGCGTTCCTCTTCATAGGTCTCAAACACATGCGCGACGTCCCGGATGCGGATGTAGGAACGCTCATCCGTCCCGCGCAGGATGATGCGCTCCACGTCCTCGGCCGTGTCGATGTTGCCGACCACCCGGATCCACACTTCCTTCGGCCCGATCTCGACCGTTCCCGCCGAGGCGTCCAGGTTTTGCGCCCGGACTGCGCCGGCCACCTCGGACAGGCTCAGGAGGTAGCGGGACAGCTTTTCCCGGTCGGCCTCGATCCAAATTTCTTTTTTTCGATATCCCTGCCGCTCCACTTCGGAGACGCCCTTGACGTCCTCGATGACGTCCGCCAGCTCGTCCGCGAACCTCCGTCGGACCTCTTCCGTGCCGCCGGCGACGGACAGGGTGATGAGAGGGCGGTCCGACGTGAGCTCTTGGATGAGCGGCTTGTCGGCCGTCTCCGGCAGGTCCTGCACGCGGTTCACCGCCTGTTCGATGTGATCCACCACGTCGTCCGACTCGCGGTCCGACAGGTCGTCGTCCAATTGAATGAAGACGATGGAGCGGTTCTCGATGGAACTTGAAATGACCTTGTCCACGCCGCTCACGGTCCTAAGTTGGTCCTCGATGCGCTTGGTGACGAGCCGCTCCACTTCCTCGGGGGAAGCGCCGGGGTAGGCGGTGGTGATGGTGACCCAATCGAAGTCCACTTCCGGGAAGGCTTCCCGCCGCACATGGAGGAACTGCCAGCCCCCCACCGCGATGATGAAGACGGTGAGGAGGTTGGTGAGGACCCGGCGTTCCAGGAAAAACTTAATCATGCCCGCGCCTCGTCATTGTTGAACCCCTAGGGCGTCAAGCAGCGTCCCCGTCGCCCGGCCCACGTCCACGCGGGCCAGGGCCTCTTCGGTTCGAGCGCGCAGGAATTGCTGACGGGCGCGCTGGAGATCTTGCTGAAAGCGGACCAGAAGGTCCGTGCTGGAGCGGCCCCGCCGAAAATCCGCTTCTTCGGCGCGGAGCTTTTTTTCTTCAAGCTCCACCAGCTTCCGGCGCGCGTCCAGCCGGGCCCGGGACAATTGAAGGATTTCCCAGGCCTTCCGGATTTCCCCGACGGCCGTTTGCACGGCCTGGGCCAGTTCTTGCTCCGCCCGGGCGAGTTGGATGCGGCCGGCGTTTCGCGTCAGCCGTTCTCTTTCAAATCGAAAAGGGACCATGAAGGTCAGGCCCGCCGATTTCACGGGCCCGTCGAGACCCGGGAGGTCCTCCCAGGCGTCGGCGTAATTCCGAGCGAGGGCGGCGGAGGCGTAGGACCCGCTCAAAGCCAAGTCGGGAAGCGTATCCAGAACACTGATTTTCACCGCCCACCGGGCCGCCTCCGCCGCGGTTTGCGCGGCCAAAACATCTCCGCGCCGGCGAAGACCCAAGCTGAGCGCGCCGTCCAAGTCGCCGGGAATCAACCCGATTTCCTCGGGGGGCGCCATGGAAAAGGAGCCGGGCGACCCCGGCTGAGCAAGCGCGAGCGATGTGAGAAGCGTTGTGAAAGCCTGCTCTTTTTGCGAAAGCGCGATGGTGAATTCCGTTTGTTGGACTTCGAGGGAAACCTGGGCCTGCAAGAGATCCGAATCCTCCACAAGGCCGTAGCGGCGTTTTTCGGCGTAGCTGTTCACAAGCCTCCGGGCCGCCTCCACGCCTTCCCATGCGATCGCCACGCTCTCGTGGGCGAAGGAATATTCCAGATAGGCGCGGGACGCCGCGGCCGCCGTTTCCGTCTCGGCGCGATGCGCCTGGGCCAGAGCCGATTGCACCCCCGCGCGGGCCTGTCCCCGGCGGGCCTTGTCCGGCCGGCCCCAAAAATAGCGCAAGATCGGCTGGCGGATTTCCAACACGATTCGGGAACCGGCGCTGGGATCGAGCGCACGGAATTGCGCCGGCTGACGGAGATATTCATTGGACCAGGACAACTTCGCTTCGGTACCGATCAACGTGTTCTGAACGACGCCGGCCTGGAACGTCTCCCGCCGGCTGCGGGTGCCCTGGAACGCCGGCACTTCGCGGGGGGATTGGTCGTCGGTCCATGAATACGCCGCTTGGAATCGCGGGTCGGTGTTGGACAACAGGAGCGGCTCTTCGAGGCCCGCCGCTTCCACGTTCAAGCGGGCCCCGGCCACCGCCGGGGACCGCGCGAGGGCCCCGCGGACGGCTTCCGTCAAGGTGAGAGTGGATACAGAGACCGGCTCTTGCGCGAGAACCGGAAGTCCGGCGCAAGGAAGGACGAGGCCGGCGCAAAGGAGGATTCGCCTCGTCCCCATGCCGTTACGCCTTAACCGCCGGTTCGGTTTCATGGGTCTCAATGAGAGGCTGAAGGTCTTTTAGAAGGTCCGCGGGGCGGCGGCGCTCCAATCGCACGAGGAGGCTGTAAGCGCAGGGCACGACGAACAACGTCAGCAGAGTGGACACCAGCACGCCTCCGATCACCGCCACCGCCATGGGGATGCGCGTCTCCGCCCCTGGTCCCAACGCCAGCGCCGGCGGAACGGCCGCGGCGATGGTCGAAACCGATGTCATCAATATCGGTCTCAGGCGGATCGGGCAAGCCGTGAGGAGAGCCTCGCGAACCTCTTTGCCGCGGGCGCGGACTTGGTTGGTGAAATCCACCAGCAGGATCGAGTTCTTCTTGACGATGCCCATCAACAGGATGAGGCCGATCATGCTGTAAATATTGAAAGACTGGTCCGCGATCCGGAGGGCTATGAGCGCGCCCGTGACGCTGAAGGGCAGCGCCAGAAGCACGGTGACCGGGTGAAGGAAACTGTTGAACTGGGACGCCAGCACCATATAGGCGACGATGATCCCAAGCCACAAGGCGAACGCGAGGCTGCTGAACGACTCCTGGAACGTCTTCGCCCCGCCCCCCAGCACCGCCCGGTAGCCCTTCGGCAAAACGTTCTTGGCGATCTTTTGTACTTCGCCCAGCGCCTCAGCCTGGGACTTGCCCGGCGCGATGTTGGCGAACAGGCCGATGGCCCTCTCCCTCTGCCTCCGGGTGATGGCCTGAAGGGTGGGGGTCTGTTCGATCCGCACGACTTCCGACAACCGGATCAACTCGCCCCGGTTGTTCCGCACGAAGAGCCGCGTGATGTCCTCCGGCTGGGATCGTTCCGACGGGACAAGCCGCGTCCGGATGTCGTAGCGCCGGCCGCCCTCCGTGAACTGCCCCGCCCGCACGCCCCCGATCAAGGCGTTGATGGTGCGGCCGATGGCGGCCACGTCCACCCCGCGCGCGGAGGCGGCCCGGCGGTCCGGATATACGCGCACCTCCGGCTGGCCCACTTTGTAGTCGGTGTCCACGTCGATCATGAGCCCTGAGGCTTCCATGCGTTCCATCATCTTTTTCGATGAGCCGGCCAGCAAGTTCCAATCCGGCCCGCGCACGGTGAACTCCACGGGGAACCCTCGCTGGGCGGTGAACCCGCTCTGCGAAAGGTCTTGAATCACGGCCCGGTTCTGCGGGATGGCGTTGAGGGCCTTCCGAACGACTTTCATGAAATCCTGCTGGGTGATGGCTTCTCCAGTCTCGGGATCGATGGGCCGGTCCTTGAGGTCTTTCA
>JACQPF010000028.1 GCA_016207625.1 Elusimicrobiota bacterium
GTGGTCCTGGAGGAAGCGGAAGACACCCTTTTCACAAGCCGGAACTCCGTTCATATGTCCATGGTGAACATTCCGCTGGCCGCTCTCACCAACTTGGCGAAACGATATGGAATCAAGAACGAGGCGGAATTCGCCGACGAAGTGAGAAGCCGGATCGCTGAAAGGCTTCAAAGCGTCGTCATCAACGTGCAGAAAGATGTGGAGCGCGCCGCCCGAACGACCTATTTTGGCAGCCGGATCATCATACTCGGGATGGACGCCGGCACGTTCGACGGTGTGATTGGCAAAACCATCACGGAGGTTCTGGTTGAAAGCGGTGAGAAATATAAAGGCAAGGTCCCTAGCGCGTCTTCCGCGAAGTTCATGGAAGAGATTGTGAAAATTCCGTTTTTTGCCGCCTCAAACGAGGTGTATATCGGTCAACCCATGCCGGAAGGAGCCGAACAGTTCACCCGTTCGCAGGCCGAGGCGGCGGTTGAGTTCTTCGAGGCTTGGGACAAAGCCCAACTGGAGCGGCTGAATGCGCTGGAAGGAACTCCACAATATTATCGGGAATACGACGCCTATCTGCAAAAAAGACGCGGTTTGGCCGGCCAATGGGCCCGGTATTTCACCAATATGGACCGGAAAGACCCACGGGAATGGCTCGTGGACAGCCCCCGCGAAATGGCCAGTCGCTTCATTGAAGCCCTTCTGTCATTGGGTTACGAGGAGCTCTTCGCACGAACCGAGGCGGCCGAGAAGGCCGCGGCTGTCAGCCCGGACCTGGCCCGCCAGGTGGAAACCATCAGCCGCGACCGGAGGAGCCCCGGCAACATCATCCATATGGACGACCAATTCCTGCGCGACCTGAGGACCGGGGTGGTCGGCGATGAAACCGACTTCTTTAAATTGTTCCATCAGGGGCGTATCAAACGGATACCGCTTTACAATTACCATACAGGCCATCTCCCCCGTCAAATGGGACGCCTGGACCGCATCTACAACCCGAGAAGACCCCAGAAAACGAATTTTGAAAGCCTCATGGCGGCCATGGGGCGGTTGGAATATTCCACGGCGGATGCCCAAGAGAGGCTGGAGGAATTTAAAACGGCATACCGCCGTTACCGCACGGCCATGGACGAGGCTCTGCTTCTGGCCTACCGGGACCCGCGGATGGAAAACGTCTACAAATTGAATTCCATCGGTGAGATGGTGGAGGCGGATCGCGATGGTGTTCTGGATCAATGGAGAGCTCACCTGGAGAGCAAAATCAGGAACCATCCGTCTTTGCAGGGGTTCGGCCAGGACAGCCGGGGTTTGAGGGAATGGATCGACCAGAAGTGCCTGGCCCTCCAGGAAAAAATTCTGGCGGAACGGAAGTCCGGGAAGTCCGCCGCGGACGTGCAGCCGCTTCAAGATGAGCTTTTCGAACTGCGGCAGATCCAGCGCACTCATCATTTGCTCAGCCGTCCGGGGTTCTTTATGGCGAAACGGCCCATCGGGGATGAGATGCTGTTTGTCCGGCGGGATCCGACCTCTCAAGCGCCCCAGTATTACGTCGCTTTTGGCGAGATGAACGGAGGGAACGCGTTCTTCCAGAGATACCTCCCCGACGAGCGCGACTCCGTGATTCATATGATCTTCCTGGCCTATGAGGGAGCCTACGACGAGGCCGAACGGGAAGGCGGCTGGATCGCGGAGGATCCTATGCGGTTCCTGTCACGCATCAACGGCGGGATACGGCAGGTCGTCACCGACCAGGGGACCCGGCTGGGGTCCATGCCGTATCATGCCACCGCGAAGGTGCCCGTCGTGAACACGGTCAACAATACCGTTGAGTTCGAGCGAATGAAACGGTACCGGCTCGCGTCCGCGGAAGACGCGGACGCCTACCCCCGTTATGGCCTGAGCCAGCGCGGAGAGTATTTCGTTAAAGAAAGCGCTCGGTCGGATTGGAGGAAGGTGGAGGACGCCGGCGTGGCGTCGCGCCTGGTCCCCTATGAAACCATCCTGTCGGCCGGGTTCGTCTACGGCGCGGCGCCCATCAAGGCGGGCCGGAAAAACGTATTGGAATCCTTCTATCGGCTGGACAGCCTGAACGCAAAGCAAAAAGCAACCCAATATTACGAGGCCTCAGTCAGCGACGAGAAACTCCTGGCCGAGCTCGAAGCCGCCCAGGCCTCCCAGGCCGCCCCGGCGGTTGAGCCTCCCTCGGTTCCCGCGCCCGTGACCCCGGCGGCTCCATCACTTTCTGAGCGCCTCACTCGACTGACCGGCAGCTTGTTTGTCCGCCGGGATTTAGACAGGGACCGCCGGAGGGCGAGCGAAGCGAGGGAGGATGAACGAGGAATCTTAAAAGAGGTGATGAGGAGAAGCCGGCGGCTTCTGAGCGAACAGGAGCTTGACCAAATGGTCGAAGCGCAATTGGAAGGCTCTTCTCTTCATAATGAGGAAATGATTGACACCTTGATGCTGAGCGGGGATGAGACGGTGGAAGGCGTCGTCGCCGAAATCGATGAGTTGGTCGCTTCTTCTTCCGTTGAAGATTTCCTGCGCGAAGCGGAATCGGTCGCCTCCGGCAAATTGGTGCGGGATCTTGCCATGCCCAGGCACGACAGA
>JACQPF010000228.1 GCA_016207625.1 Elusimicrobiota bacterium
CCATGACGCCGCTTATTCGGAGATCTACTACGGCAAGCCGCCCTTTTCGTTCCTATCCGTTTCGGGGTCCAAGGACGTGGGTGTGGAGTTCCATTCCTGCTCGAAAACCTACAACATGACGGGTTGGCGCGTCGGCTGGGTGTGCGGCAACGCCGAGGCCGTTAAGGTCTTAGGGCGGTTGAAAGACAACTACGACTCGGGCGTCTTTCAGGCGGTGCAGGAGGCGGCCGTCGCGGCCCTCACGGGCCCGCAAGAGTGCGTGGAAGACGCCCGGCGAACCTATAAGGAACGCCGCGATTTTTGGGTGCCGGGCTTGAAAAAACTGGGGTGGAACGTTTTTCCTCCGCCGGCCACGTTCTATGTGTGGGCCCGTGTCCCGACGGGTTATTCCTCAGCGCAAACCGCGGAGCGGCTCCTCGAGGAAGCCCACATCGTTTGCACGCCGGGAAACGGCTTCGGCCCGTCCGGCGAAGGATACGTGCGCTTTGCCCTCACGGTCCCCATGGACCGGCTCCGCCAAGCGTTGACGCGCATTGAAAAAATCAAGTGGTGAGCCGGTCTTGCCATGACCAGGCGCGGCGCACTCCTGATGCTGTTTGCGTCCATCCTTTTTGCCGGGATGGGCGTTTTGGTGAAGATCGCGTCCGGGCAATTCCCCAACGAAATGGTCGTTTTCTTCCGGAACGCCGCGGGGCTGATCATCCTCACCCCATGGCTTCTCCGGTCCCGCGCTGAGGCGCTGCGGACCCGGTATTTCCGCCTCCATCTGGCCCGAGGCCTCATCGGCCTGGCGGCCATGTACTGTTTCTTTTATTCCATCGGCCATATGCCTCTGGCGGACGCCATGCTCCTCTCCTACACGGCGCCCCTGTTCATGCCGTTCATCGCCCAGGCGTGGCTGGGAGAAAAAATCCCTCGAGGCGCGGGAGCGCTGATCACCCTCGGGTTCGCCGGCGTGATGCTCACCCTCAAACCGGGTCCGGGGTTGTTCCGGCCCGTGGCTTTGGTCGCGCTCGTTTCCGGGTTTTTGGGGGCCCTGGCCCAGGTGGGCATTCGCGGCCTCGCCGTGAAGGAACCAACCGTTCGGATCGTTTTTTATTTCGCGCTCACCGCCACGACTTTTTCGGCGGTCCCCCTGGCGGGCTTCTGGAAAACACCCACCGGTTCCCAATGGGCGGTGCTGGCGGCCATCGGTGTGTTGGCGACGGCGGCGCAACTGCTCCTCACGCGCGCCTACAAACACGCTCCCGCCGGACAGGTGGGACCCTTCATCTACACCGCCGTCGTCTTCGCGGGCCTCTTCGATTGGCTGATCTGGAAGAACCTGCCGGACGTCCTGTCGATCCTCGGCGCTCTCCTGATCGGCCTGGCCGGCGTCCTCATCATCCGCCGGGCGGGGGAGCCCGCCGTGCCCATCGAAGGATAATCATTTGATTACGACTTGAAAGTTCTTTCCGCGTGCCCTATCCTAGCTTTGACCAGACTCCATGGGAACGTTTATAAACCTGCTTAGGGAGAAAAGATCATGACCAGGGGAAAACGATCCAGCCGCTTGGGTTGGGTTTTGGTATATGGTTTCGCCGCTCAGACGGCGTTTGCCGAGGTCGCTCCGGGCGATATGATCGTCGGGATTGAAGAGATGCTTTTCGCGGACATCCGGGTGACGTCCGTTTCCAAGAGGCCGGAAGGCTTGGCGCACGCTCCGGCCGCCATCACGGTCATCACGCAGGAGGACATCCGGCGGACGGGCCATCGGTCTCTGGCGGAGGTCCTCCGCTTGGCGCCGGGGCTGCATGTGGCGCGTCTCGACGGGAACAGCTGGTCCGTCAGCGCGCGCGGCTTCAACGACCGGTTCAACAACAAAATGCTCGTACTCATCGACGGGCGAAGCGTCTACGCGACGGACAACGGCGGCGTGTACTGGGACCAATCGGACGTCCCTCTGGAGGAGATCGAGCGCATCGAGGTGATCCGAGGTCCGGGCGGCACCCTGTGGGGCGCCAACGCGATGAACGGGGTCATCAACGTCGTTACGAAAAAAGCCGAGGACACCCAGGGGCTGCTCACCCATGCGGGCGGAGGGGACAAGGAACGGGGGTTCAGCGATTTCCGATATGGCGGACGCGCGGGGGACCATGTGCATTATCGCGCCTACGGCCGGTTCTCGGCGCGGGCGGACCAGGCGGATGCGGCCGGCAAGAAAGCCCACGACTCCTGGACCGCCGCCCGCAGCGGGTTCCGGGTGGACTGGGATGGGGGAGGCACCGACTCCGTGACCGTCCAGGGAGACTATTTCAACAACATGATGGAGACCACGTTCCGCCGGGTGACCCTCACGGCGCCCTACGTGGGTGAGGAGAACGGGAACAACCTGTCGGCCGGCGGCAACCTCCTCGCCCGCTGGGAGCGAAAGTTCTCCTCTTCTTCGGAGATGAGGGTCCAGACCTTCTATGATCGCTCGGACCAGAGGTGGTCGAGGCTGGATCCGCGCCGCCCCCTCACCGAAGTCCGCGACACGGGCGACGCGGAGTTCCAGCACAGCTTCGCGCTGGGGGGACGGAACGCGTTCGTGTGGGGGACCGGGTTCCGCCTCACCAAGGACCGGTTCAGCAACAATTTCTATCTCCGGTTCTACCCGGACGAGAAGACCACGCGGGTCTACAACGCTTTCCTGCAGGACGAAATCACTCTGGTGCCCGACCGGCTCCGCCTGACCGTGGGCAGCAAGTACGAGCACAACGTGTACACCGGCGGGGAAGTCCAGCCCAACGCGCGGCTGGTGTGGTCTCCCCGGGCGGACCAGGCGGTGTGGGGCACCGTGTCGAAGGCCGTCCGCACGCCCGCGCGCAACGAGGCCACCTGCCTCGGCCTGCAATACGTCAAGCTCCTTCCGCCGCCGCTCAACGTCGGCGTCATCTCCCTGCAAGGGAACGACAAGCTGAACGCCGAGAAGATGATCGCCTACGAGCTGGGCTACCGCGTTCAGCCCAACCCAAAGGTCAAGCTGGACGTGGCGGGCTTCTACAACGACTATAAGAACCTCATCGACGTGCCGACGGCGAAAACCCCGTTCGTCGCCTCCGACGTGGCGCCGGCCGTGCTGATCATCCCCGTGCCCTTCGCCAACACCGAGGGCGGCCAGATGTACGGCGGAGAGGTCGGCTGGACTTGGACTCCGCACGCCCATTGGATGCTGATCGGGGGCTATGCCTATGCCCAAGAAGATTTGCCGAAAGGCAGCCGGTACGAGCGCAGCTACCCTCGGACGATCACGAACCTCCGGTCCTCCATCGACGTGACGCGGTCGCTGGAGGCCAACGCCGCCGTTTATTATTACGACACCGTCTTCAAACGGACGTTCACCCAGCGGATCGACGCCTTCACCCGGGTGGACCTCGGGTTTACCTACCGGCCGGTTTCCTATTTAGAGCTGACGGCCTGGGGGCAGAACTTGCTGGATCCCAGACACCCCGAATTCGGCATGACGGTCTGGGACCGGCCCACGCAGACGCCGCGGTCCTTTTATTTGGCGGCGAGCTTGAAGTTTTGAGAGGGTCCGGCCTGTCGGTCCGGATCGTCTTGGTCCGGCCGCGCAACCCCTTGAACATCGGCGCGGCCGCCCGGGCCATGGCCAATTTCGGGTTTTCCGACTTGGTGGTGGTGAAGCCCTACGCGCCGGTGTGGCGGGAAACCGTCTCCGCCGTGGGCGCGGAGACGCTGGTCCTGGATGCCCGGGCGGTTAATTCCCTGGAAGAGGCCGTGGACGATTGCCATTGGGTCGTGGGCACCACCACCACCCGGCATCGCCGCTTGGATAGGCCCCTGGCGCGTCTCCCGGAATGGCATGAGGTTCGACGCCGGCGGAAGGGCGGGGCCCTGCGGCTGGCCGTCCTTTTCGGTTCTGAAAAGACCGGGTTGCCCAACAAATATTTGGAACGATGTCATCACCTGTTGACGATCCCCACTCATCCGAAGTGTCCCTCCATGAACCTGGGCCAGGCGGTGGCCGTGTGCTGTTATGAGATCTCGAAGAGCCTGCACGGTCTGGGCC
>JACQPF010000223.1 GCA_016207625.1 Elusimicrobiota bacterium
CTCGGTGATGGCGCCCAGGAGTTTGAGGCCGTTCTTAAACGGCACGGGGCCGGGGCGGGCCACTTTTCCCATGACGAAAATGTTGCGGTTGGAAAATTGCTTGATGGAAACGGAAACGTGCGGTTTGGAGACATAGACGCCCAATTTCTGCGTCAGGGTCTTCGCCAATTGCTCGACGGTCAAGCCTTTGACGGGCAACGTCCCGATGAGCGGGAACACCACGGTCCCGTCGGGTTGAATGAGAGTCTCTCGGCTCAGCTCCTTGGCGGGCGACACCTGGACGTTCAAGAGGTCCCCCGTTTGGATCACGTAATCTTTGTCACCAATCTCCGGGACGTGGCTCAAGGCGCCGCGGTTGGATTCCGCCGGCGGGGCGGCGGGAGGAACGGCTGCGGCTGGGGCGGTCTCCTCCGGTGCGGAGGGCTCGGCTTCGGGTTCGTCGACCACCGGCATGACTCCCTCCGTTTTAATTTCGATGATGATCTCTTTCGCGGACCGGACCACACGATAGGGCCTATCTCCCCGCATCTCCACGTTCACGCGCGCGGCGCCGGTCTCGGCTTGGGAGGCGATGACGGCCACCAGGGGGCCGTATCCCCAACGCATATCTTTGGAAAGGGTGGTGAGGCGCTCCTTCGTGTTGGGCAAATCGATCATCAAAATGGGCCGGTCCGGGCGAGAGGGGTCTTCCACGCGGACGACTTGCGGCACGACCGGTTCAGAAAGCCCCAGCACGATGTTGAGCAGTCCGGGCGATTCCTTCAGGCGGATGGCTTTCAGCACGGGCACCAATTTTCCGGCGGTATTCGCTTCGCCTTTCACCTCGTCAACTTTTCGGATCTTCTCCCAGCGCTCGATTTCTTGGTTCAGTTCGGAAAGGTTGGCCCCGCCGGTCTCGTATTTGGCGCGCAGTTTGTAAAGGATGAAAAGCCGGTCATTGGCGTTCAGGTTTTTTTGATAGGAAACCCGCCAATAATACGTCATGTCTTTCTGCACATCCGTGGGCTTGGCGGCCGGCGAGGAAGACGCTTTCGGGGCGGGAGGAGCCGCTTGGAGCGGCAAAACCATGGCGAGGCTCAGGAAAAGACAAAAGAAAGAGCGCGGGTTATTCAAGCGCTTTCACCGTCAAGAGCGAACGGCCTTCGGCGGCGGTGCGGGGGTTGTTGGGGTCCCGAACCACTTTGCCGTCCACGACGTAGTTGTAGGTGTAATCGCCCGGGAGGAAGTCGGCTGAAACGCTCCAAACGTGGTTCGCCCCTTTCTTCATCGGCTTCGGCTCCCAATTCGTGAAGTCTCCCACGAGATCCACGCGGGAGGGTTTTGAATTCCGATAGGTGAACAGGATGTGCCGGGTCGTTTTTGCCGAATTGGTTTTGGACGGTTCCACTTTTGCGGGTTGCTTTTCCTCCACGGTTTTCTCGGCAGGAATCGCTTTGGGCGGAATCGTTTCCTTTTTAACGGGAAGATCGGCCAACTGTCTTTTCGCCATGCGATGCCGGTCCTGCATGACGAAGAAGGCCCCGGCCATCACGAAGAGGCTGGCCAGCCAGATGGAAAGGTAAGTCCGCCGGTCTTGGATCATGAGAGTTTTGAAACTTCCGTTTCCGCCGTCAAGCTTTCGATGATTTTTTGAATGCCGTCGACTTTTTGCGAGATGGCGGCCAAATCGTTGGACCCTTTCTCGATGGGCGAGGTGATGTCGGCGATGTAAAGCTTCAATTTGCTGATTTCCCCCTCCATCTCCTCAAGGCGTTTCAAAAGGGCGTTCGCGCCCGGGCTCAGGTCTGGGCCGTCTTTGGGCGGAGCGTCCGCATCGCCCGTTCGCGAGCCTTCGATGGCGGCGATTCGACGGGAGAGCTCCGCGAAACGCTCTTCCAGGACGCTGTACATGACGGTCACGTCGTTTTCGATGGATGCCGAGGAGGAAGCCCGGGGAGAGGGCGCAGGAGCATCCGGAGGCGGTATCACGACGTTTTGGGCTCCCTGGATTTCATGGATGGAAAAAGGGGCGGGGATCCCGCGGATGGGCACTTCTTCCGGGTCAGACCAGCGGGGTTCCGTTTTCGGTTGCCCGGGGAGCCACAACTTCACCGAACACCATAAGAACACGGCGAAGCTTCCAACAAAGACAAGAAGCGCTGTCAGGAACAAAGGATCATGGAAAAGCATGTTCCAAGTATGCATTGTAATAAAATGTAACGGAATTAGGTTGAATTGTCAATGGGATTTTAGTTTCCTCAACTGGTTTAAATAGTAACGTGGAAGAGAGCCCTTTGACAAGACGTGGAGTTTTGCCCTGGGCGGGAAAAGGAGCGGGCGCAGAAGATTGAAAGCAAAGGAGGGGTGTCCTTCCAAAAGGGTCTCATAGATCCGTCCCATTGGGCCCCGAGTGAGGGCCCGGGGAGCCCGGTGGGGTTGCCCCCAAATCCGAAGCAAACCCCTCAGGAGCGCCGCGGGCCACGCTCCGGGTGACCGGAACAGGGTTTCGAGAACGAACGGAGGGACGTCCGATCCGAAGAGCTCCATGCAGCAGGAAAGCGCAAACCAGGCCGGGCCTTCGGTATTGTCGGCCAGTGATTGGGCGATGAATTTCTCCCAATCGACGGTGCGGGATTGGAGGATCATGGCGATATCGACGAAATCGATGAGGGATGAAAAATGCTGATGTCCCTTATTCGTCGCCATGTGGCTTAACGCGTCTTCCGAGCTCATGTCCAGGAAGGTCATCCCCTCGCGGGATGTCCGGGCCGCTTCTTTCCAAAGCCGGTCCAAAGAGGGCGAGCAGGTTCCGGGCGGCTTGAGGGCCCAATGGAGCTCAAGCAAAACGTCCTGCCTCTCGTACACCCAGTGGTAATGGCCTTCGTAGTAGGCCCGCGGAATTGCTTCCCGCCAGTCGGCGCGGATGAGGGCGTCGTGGGCTTGTTCCCGGTCCTTTTTTTCACCAGGATGTCGACGTCGTTTTGGGGGCGGACGCCCAGGTTGCCGTAGAACCTCAGTGCGAAGAATGAACCCTTCAATGGAATCGCGGAGATTTCATTATCATGCAATTGCGCAAGAACGTCCCGGGTGGCCTCCAGGAACAGAAGGTTCCCGGCCATTGTTCGACGATAGGCGTTGGCGAAACACTGGCGGTCTTCGTCGCGGGCGGAAAGCGGTTGATGCCGGTGAAGCAGGGCGGCCACGTGGTGGCGTTCGGCGTTCCCGGCGGAACGGTCCACCAAATTCCAGATGAGGTCCCCTAATTCATCCATAAGCCTTGGATCAATCGCGCGGCGGCGGGAAGGGAGCCGAAACGGTTCGGGTATCGCAGGCGCCAAACGGCGACCGCCTTGGACAAGGACTCGGAGAAAGCCATTTGGTTGTTGAACACTTCCGGGGGGCGCAGGACCTCGTTATAGAGGTTGCCCATGAGCGTGAGGGCCGCTTCCGCGCCGCGCAATTTTTCAAGCCGCGCCGAGGCGGCCCGGCGATGCAGTTGAAGCACGCCCTCCAAGGGAACGGCGGATTCCGCAATCGACGGCAAGCGGATGACGGTTTTTTCCAGGTTCGAATCGAACCGGCCGGCGCCGATGGGGTGCTGATGCAAGCCCAGGGCGCGGGAGCTGAAGGCTGTCAACTTGATGCGGGGAGGTCACGCGGGTTGGGCCCAGTCCTTGCCGCCCAGTATCTTCAAATAGAGGAGGTCGTCCTTGAGGAGGCGGCAGGCCGGATCCGTTTTCAGGAGATGAGCGGCCAGCGTGGACTTCCCCGCGC
>JACQPF010000217.1 GCA_016207625.1 Elusimicrobiota bacterium
CGTGGGAAGTCATCGACGCCGCCGCCACCAAGCCTTTCGGGTTCATGCCGTTTTATCCCGGGCCGGGGCTGGGCGGGCATTGCATCCCGCTGGATCCGCACTACCTGTCCTGGAAATTGAAGACGCTGAACTTCTATTCCCATTTCATCGAGCTGGCGGGTGAAATCAATTCGCAGATGCCGGAGCACGTGGTCCGCCGGGTGGTGGACGCGCTGAACGCGCGCGGCCAATCGACCAAAGGCGCCAAAGTCCTGATCCTGGGCACCGCCTACAAAAGGGACATCGGGGACATCCGGGAATCGCCGGCCCTGGACATCATCCAGCTCCTGCAGAAGCGGCAAGTCGACATCCGCTATCACGATCCGTACGTGAGCCGCCTTCAAGTGAACGGAAGCGTCCTCGAGTCCATCCCCATCGAAAACGGGGCGCTGCGGCATCAGGATTGCGTGGTGATCGTGACGGACCACCGGTGTTTCGACATGGACCACATCGTTAAGGCGTCGCGCTTGATCGTGGATTCCCGCAACGCGACGAAAGGCTACAGCGACCCCAAGATCGTGAGGTTGTGAGTGATCACGGACGCTCTGAGCATCGATGTTGAGGACTATTTCATGGCCTCGGCCTTCGAGCCTTTCGTCCCGCGGTCGGACTGGGACCGGAAGGAATGCCGGGTCCTGTCCAGCACGTATAAGATCCTCTCCATCCTGGATGAGTTTGAGACGAAAGCGACGTTCTTCGTTTTGGGATGGGTGGGAGAAAGGCGGCCGAAACTGGTGAGGGAAATCCACGCCCGGGGCCACGAAGTGGCTTGCCACGGGTACGACCACCGCTTGATCTATCACCAGGACGCCGGCGAGTTCCGGGCCGATGTCCGTAAGGCCAAGCGCCTTTTGGAGGACGCCTGCGGCGCGCCCGTGGTGGGTTACCGGGCCCCCAGCTTCTCGGTGGTCCGGGACACCCGTTGGGCCCTGGACGTCCTTGCCGAGGAAGGGTTCCTTTACGACGCCAGCGTCCTTCCCGCCCGGCATGCCCGGGGCGGGATGGAGGGCGCGCACCGCTTCCCGCACCAACTGAGCCGTCTCGCGGAGTTCCCCATGAGCACCGTCCGTCTTTTCGGGAAAACGATCCCGTTTTCCGGCGGCGGCTATTTCCGCCTGTTCCCCTACCCGTTCACGCGATGGGGCATCCGCGCGTGCCATCGAGAGGGGAACCCGTCCATCGTGTACCTTCACCCCTGGGAATTCGACCCGGGCCAGCCCCGGTTGAAGGCCCGGTGGATGGACCGGTTCCGGCACACCGTCAACCTGCACAAAACAGAAGAGAAGTTCCGCCGCCTGCTCAAGGATTTCCGGTTCGGCACCGTGCGCGGCGTTTTGGAGGACTGTCTCGGGCGGGGAGCCGGGGAAGCCTTGGCGGGGACGTCGAAGAGACGATTTTTCAGCGAAAATCGACTCTTCGTCGAGTGAGGAGCCTCCGGCGACGAACGACCCGGACATGGCTTCCCCGGCTCCCCGGCCCAGGCGGAGCAATGAACGTTTTCTTTTCGGAGGAAAGGAGGTCCCTTTGAGAATCGCCCAAGTGGCGCCGCTGTATGAGAGCGTTCCTCCCTATCGCTACGGAGGAACGGAGCGCGTCGTTTCCTACCTCACGGAGGAGCTGGTCCGGCAGGGGCACGACGTCACCCTGTTCGCCAGCGGGGATTCCGTCACCAAGGCGCGGCTGGTCTCCCCTTGCCAGCATTCCTTACGGTCTAACAAGCAGTGCGTCGAGCAGACGGCCCCCCACGTCCTCATGCTGGAACAGCTTTACAACGAAACGCCCGGGTTCGATTTCGTCCATTTCCACATCGACTACATCCATTTCCCCGTCGTGCGGCTGCGCAAGACGCCGTGCGTGACCACCTTGCACGGCCGGTTGGACCTGCCCGAGCACGTCTCCCTGTACCAGGAATTCCGGGAAATGCCGGTGGTCTCCATCTCCAACGCCCAGCGCAAGCCGCTCCCCTGGCTCCATTGGCAGGGGACCGTCTATCATGGATTCCATAAAGACCTCTACACGTTCCGGGAAAAGCCGGGCAAATACCTCGCCTTCCTCGGGCGCATCTCGCCGGAGAAACGCCCCGACCGCGCCATCCGCATCGCCCAGCAGGCGGGGATGGAATTGAAGATCGCGGCCAAGGTGGACGCTAAGGACCAAAAATATTTCGAGTCGGCGATCAAGCCGATGTTGAAAGGCCCCTACGTGGATTACATCGGCGAAATTGAAGAGGACGAGAAAGACGAGTTCCTGGGGAACGCCTTCGCCCTCCTGTTCCCCATCGATTGGCCGGAGCCCTTCGGGCTGGTGATCATCGAGGCGATGGCCTGCGGGACCCCGGTCATCGCGTATCGCCAGGGGTCCGTTCCGGAGCTCGTGGAGGACGGGCAAAGCGGTTTTATCGTCGACAACATAGAGACGGCCGTGCGCGCCGCTCAACGGGTTCCGTCTTTGAGCCGGAGGCGATGCCGGGAAATTTTCGAGAAGCGTTTCAGCGTCGAACGCATGACGGAGGACTATTTGAAGATTTACCGGAGGCTCCTCAGAGAAAAGAGGATGTCCTCTACTGTGCTTCCCAAGGAGGTTTCCTTTGGAAAGAATCATTAAGGTCAAAGACCAATTTTACATCCTGGCCACTTCGTCGTTGAGCGATGAGCGCACTCAAGTGTTGAAGCACGGCGAGACCTTCGCCATCTTCGATCGCCACGGCGACATCGAGCCGACGGGGTCCAGCCGCCAGGGGCTTTTTCATGAAGGCACGCGGTTCGTGTCCGGGTTGTCGTTGACCCTGGACAACGACCGGCCCCTGCTCCTGAGCTCGTCGGTGAACAAGGAGAACGTCCTCCTCGCCGTGGACCTGACCAACCCGGATTACAGCATCAACGAGCAGGTGCTGGTGTCCCGGGGCGTCCTGCACTTGTTCCGCTCCAAGTTCCTCTGGCAGGGCGTGTGCTACGAGAGGATCCGCATCGGCAACTACGGCCTGCTGCCGGTGGACGTTTCCCTCGCCCTCCAGTTTTACGCCGACTTCGCCGACATCTTCGAGGTTCGCGGGCAGAAGAGGAAGCAAAGAGGGCGCCGCCTGCGGGACGTGGTTGAGGAGCGTTCCGTCCTCTTGAGCTACGAGGGACTGGACCACGTCGTCCGCCGCACGCGGCTCGAGTTCTCCGTGCGGCCGAAGGAGATCTCCAACCATCACATCCGCTATGAGACGAAGCTGAGGCCCAAGGGGGAGGAAACCCTTTTCGTGACGGTCTCCTGCGAGATCGATCGCGACGTCCCGCCGCGGATGACCTTCGACACCGCGTTCACGGCGGCCATGGGGTCCTTGCGCTCGGCCAAGGCGCAGGATTGCACGGTCCATTCCTCCAACGAGCAATTCAACGATTGGGTCCATTCGTCCATGGCGGACCTCCACATGATGGTCACGGAAACTCCCCAGGGACCCTACCCCTACGCGGGCGTGCCCTGGTTCAACACCGCCTTCGGGCGGGACGGCCTCATCACGGCGCTGGAATGCCTGTGGATCAACCCGGCCATCGCCCAAGGCGTCTTGGCGTTTCTGGCCGCCACGCAGGCGCGGCAGGTGATCCCGGAACAGGACGCCGAGCCGGGTAAAATCATGCACGAGGCGCGCAAAGGGGAAATGGCCCAATTGAAGGAGATCCCCTTTGGACGGTATTACGGCAGCGTGGATTCCACGCCGCTCTTCGTCCTTTTGGCGTCGGCCTTCTATGAGAGGACGGGGAACCGGCTTTTCATCGAATCGATTTGGCCCAACATCGAGCTGGCCCTGAAGTGGATGGACGAATACGGCGACATGGACGGCGACGGTTTCGTCGAATACATCCAGCGATCGCCCAAAGGGCTGAGCCAGCAGGGATGGAAGGACTCGCACGACTCCGTTTTCCATTCCGACGGAACGATCCCGGAAGGCCCCATCGCCCTCTGCGAAGTCCAGGGGTACGTGTACGCGGCCAAACGGGGAGCGGCGCAGTTGGCGGCCGCCCTCGGAGAAGCGGACCGGGCCCGGGAACTGGCCCGCCAAGCCGACGAATTGCGCGAGAGGTTCGAGCAGGTCTTCTGGTGCGAGGAGCTCGGCACCTACGCCCTCGCGCTGGACGGCCGGAAGAGGCGCTGCCTCGTCCGCACGTCGAACGCGGGGCACGTGCTGTTCTCGGGGATCGCCAACGCCGAGCACGCCGCCAAAACGGCCCAGACCCTTCTCGGCCCGGACTCTTTCTCCGGCTGGGGCATCCGCACGGTGTCCTCGTCGGAAGTCCGCTACAACCCCATGGCGTATCACAACGGATCGGTTTGGCCGCACGACAACGCGATGATCGGGAGCGGGCTGATCCGTTATGGGTATAAAGAGTCGGCCGTGAAAATCATGACGGGCCTGTTCGACGCGAGTTTTTACATGAACCTCCACCGCCTGCCGGAGTTGTTCTGCGGGTTCAAGCACCGCAACGGAGAGGGCCCCACCCTCTATCCGGTGGCCTGCTCGCCCCAGGCGTGGGCGTCGGGGGCCGTCTTGATGATGCTCCAGTCCTGCCTGGGCCTCTCCGTCGATGCGCCCAACAGCCGGATCTCTTTCTCCCATCCGCTCCTGCCGGATTTCCTCCAATACGTACGGATCACGAATTTGCGCGTCGGTGAAGCGGCCGTGGATTTACTTTTGAATCGCTATGCGAACGACGTGAGTGTCAACGTTTTACGTCGGGAAGGGCATGTGGAAATCGTCGTCATCAAATAAGCGAAAAAAAGTGAAAAAAAACATTTACAAACCCATTGCGAATAAGTAATATGCTCCCACCGCAAGCCGTTATGCGTCGTCCTTCCTCGTGAATCCATTGACGGTCATGCGGGAAACACGGGCCTGTTCGGGACCCTTCCAAGGGTTCTCTTTCTCTTTGATGAGTTCAAGCGTTTGAACAAAGCCAACGATCACCTCAACACGGAAACCCTCCTCGTTCCGAAGACACCACGATCCAGGACACCACGATTCCTTCAGCTTTGCCGGTGATCGCGTGAACGTACACCGCAGCACGTTGAACTCCATCGAGCTCCCGCACCACAGTGGACTCCCCTAGGAACTCTACAACAGAGACCTTCGATACGACATTCGGGCGGTGAACGATGTACCTTTGAGGCGCGCCTTTCCGCCGCGGCTTATTTATCATCCGCAGCCATTGAAGTCGAACGGAATCTTACGATGCTCAGCGGCGGAAAGGCCGCCCTCGAAGGTCATAAGATCAAGAGTCTATCCTAAAACCCGACGGCGGGGGCTTCCCGTAGGCGGCCTAGGCCGGAGGGCGGGCCGTGGTCCGCCGAAGGGAAGTCCTCGGCGGCGGGTTTTAGGATAGACTCAAAATGGAGAAGACGCAAGGAGAGGGTTCGTATGAAGAAAAAAATCGTAGCAATGTTGTCTGTGGCACTGGCAGGTCTTCTGTGGCTGGCCCCCCGGGACGGGTGGGCGTCTTTCCGCGACAGGGGATGGGGAGTACGGGCGATGGGGATGGGCGGAGCGTTCTCGGCCCTCTCCGACGACAGCAGCGCGCTTTTCTGGAATCCGGGCGGCAGCGCGTGGCTCAAGACCTCGGAGGCGTCCGTCATGTGGGATGAGATGTACCCCGGAGTCAAGGACGTGAGCATGGCCTCGGGCTTTTTTTCGCTCGTCATGCCGACGCGGTCCGGAGC
>JACQPF010000216.1 GCA_016207625.1 Elusimicrobiota bacterium
ACGACGACCACGACATCACCAACCTGCTCAAGCGCATGTTGGAGATCGAAGGGTATTCCGTCGTCGTGGTTCACGACGGCCAGGCGGCCCTTGACGCCTACCGGAACGAGCGCCCCGCTCTTATGGTTTTGGACATCTCGATGCCGATCAAGAACGGGGTGGAGGTCTGCCAGGAAATCCGTCAGGAAGACACCGAGACTTTGATCCTCATGCTCACCGGGCAGAAGACCCAAACCAACACCGTCATCGGTCTGTCCGCCGGCGCGGACGCCTACGTCCCCAAACCCTTCGGTTCCCGGGAGCTCCTGGCGAGGATCAAATCCCTCTTTCGCCGTCTCGAAATCTAGCGTGATCAAAGTCCTTGTCGTCGAAGACGACAGAGACATTCAACGTCTCCTTCGGTATAACCTTGAAAAAGAAGGCTACGGGGTGGCCTCCGCCTCCAATGGCGAGGAGGCCGTCGCCGTGTACCGGCGGGAACAGCCCGCGCTGTTGGTCCTGGACCTCATGCTCCCGAAGGTGAGCGGCTTGGAAGTCTGCCGGATGATCCGCTCCGAAGACAAACACGTTCCGATCCTGATGCTGACGGCCAAAAGCACGGAAGTGGATAAGATCGTCGGCCTCGAGATGGGCGCCGACGACTACGTCACCAAGCCTTTCTCCGTGCGGGAAGTGCTCACCCGGATCAAAACCCTGCTGCGCCGAGCCGGCCAAGACGACGGCCCCTCCCACCCGATGGCCGCGGGGCACCTGCACATGGACCCGGAAAAATACGAGCTCCGCCTCGGCGGCAAACCGGTCGACCTCACCAGCAAGGAGTTCGAGCTCCTTAAAATTTTATGGGCCGCCCGCGGAAAGGCCCTCACCCGCGAGGACATCCTGGAGCGGGTTTGGGGCTACGAGAAAGCCGCGGACATCGACACCCGCACGGTGGATCAGCATGTCGCCCGCCTTCGGAACAAACTCGGCCCCGAGAAAAAACGGATCGCCACCGTCAAAAACGTCGGATATCGATTTCTACAAAACTGATGACGTTCCACCTCTTCCGTCCTTACCGAAAAAGCGAACCGTCTCCCCCTGAAGACAGGAGCCCGTCTCCAGGACGGGGCCCTTCCAAGGAGGAAGGCGAAGTCGTTCCTCTGCCGGCCGTTCTTTCGAACTTGGCGGAAGGCATTGTGGCGGTGGACCCTCAAGAACGGGTCCTCCTCTGCAACGATTCTCTCTCTTGGATTTTGAACCGCCCCCCGCACGAAGCGTTGGGGCTTCCCCTTTGGGAGGTCCTGCGCCACCGGGAAATCGACGACATGGTGGCCCGGGCGCTCCAGACCCGTCAAGAAGAATCAAAGGAAATTTCTTTTCCTTTTCCCTCCGAAGGCGTCTGGCAAGTCCGGGCCCGGGCTTTTCCCTACGGTCCATCCTCTTTCGGAGCGGTGCTGACTTTTTACGACATCACGAACATTCGGAGACTGGAAAACATCCGGAAGGATTTCGTCGCCAACGTCTCCCACGAGTTAAAAACGCCCCTCACCGCCCTGCGCGCCGCTTTGGAGACTCTTTTGGAGGGCGCCCTGGAGGACCCGCGTTACGCCCGGGACTTCCTTCAAACGGCCCAAAACCAGGTGGTCCGCCTTCAGCATTTGATCGACGACCTCCTCGTGCTGTCCCGGCTGGAAAAAGGCGGCCCTCTCCCGACGGAGAACGCCTTGGCCCCCTTGCAACCCACGCTGGAGAAGGTCATCAAAACTTTGGAGCCGATGGCGCAGAAAAGCGGAATCCGCCTTCATGTTCAAACGCCTCCGGACGTCCTTTCCGTGGACATGACTTCCGATGAGCTCACTCAGGTTCTCCTGAACCTCATCGACAACGCCATCAAGTTCAACAACCCCGGCGGACAGGTCCGCGTCTCCGCCCAAGCCCAAGGCCCCAACATCGAAATCACCATTCAAGATTCGGGCATCGGTATCCCTCCGGAAGACCAGCCGCGCATCTTCGAGCGGTTCTACCGGGTGGATAAGGCCCGCTCCCGCGAACTCGGCGGCACGGGCCTGGGCCTGGCCATCGTGAAACACATCGTCCTCAACCGCAAAGGCTCTGTGCGCGTGAAAAGCACTCCCGGCCAGGGGTCTGAATTCAGCGTCACCCTCCCTTCCGCTTAATACCGCAAATTCACATACAGTTCACACAAACGTCATACGAACGTCACATGGGTTCGATAAAATATCTTTATTAAAATAAAGGAGCGTGCCCTATGACAGCAACTATGAAATCCGTTTTTGCAGGAATTCTGTGCGCCTTTCTGTCCGTTCCGGGCTGGGCCGCGCAAACCATCACGATCAAAGGGTCCGACACCATGGTGATCTTAAACCAGCGGTGGGCGGAAACGTACATGGGAAAGAATCCGGGCGTCGTCATTCAGGTGACCGGCGGCGGCTCCGGCACGGGCATCACCGCGCTCATCAACGGCTCCACGGACATTTGCGCGGCGTCCCGCCCCATCAACCAGAAAGAGAAATCCGCCCTTCAGCAGCGCCACAACACCACGGGCGTTGAAATCTCCGTGGCCAGGGACGGAGTGGCCATTTACCTGAATGAGTCCAACCCTCTCAAAGAGCTGACCCTGGCCCAAGTGAAGGACATTTACACCGGCAAAATCACCAATTGGAAGGACTTGGGCGGCGAAGACGCCAGGATCATCCTCTACTCCCGAGAAAACAATTCCGGCACCTATGTCTTTTTTAAAGAGCACGTCCTGCAAAACCGGGACTTCAGCCCGCTGGCCCAAAGCTTGCCCGGGACGGCGGCGGTGGTGAACGCCGTCGCCCGCGACAAACGCGGCATCGGGTACGGCGGCTCCGCCTACGCCAAGGGCCTTAAGTTTTGCGCCGTGAAAGCCGATGCGGCCTCTCCCGCTTTCATGCCGACGGAAGAAAGCATTGCTTCCGGCGAATACCCCGCCAGCCGCGACCTGTATTTTTACACGCGGACGGATCCCCAAGGGGAGACGAAGAAATTCATCGACTGGGTCCGAGGGGCGGAAGGCCAGAAGATCGTCAACAAAGTGGGCTATTTCCCGATCAAAAAGTAAACGAAAAAATCGAAAGACCGCCGGGCGACATCGCGTGCCGCAAAAGGCTGCCTAGCGGAGAGGAGGCTCCAACGAATTTTGTTGGAGGGGAACCACGGGAGGGTTC
>JACQPF010000232.1 GCA_016207625.1 Elusimicrobiota bacterium
GATGTCCTGCAACCCGGCCGTGGGCGGCGTGGGCAAGGGCCAGGTGGTGCGGGAAGTGGACGCCTTGGGCGGCGAGATGGGCCGGGCCACCGACCGCTCGGGCCTGCAATTCAAGATGCTGAACCGCAGCAAGGGCCCCGCCGTATGGAGCCCGCGGGTTCAGTGCGACCGTGTTCTTTACCGCGACGTGATGACCCAAACCGTCCTCTCTCAGCCCGGTCTGGACGTGTTGGAGGATGAGGCCATCGCCATTTTGGAAGAAGGCGGGCGGGTCACGGGCATCGCGGCCCGCAAGTCGGGACAAATTTCGGCCCGGGCGGTGGTGATCGGGGCGGGGACATTCATGAAGGGCCTTCTTTACTGCGGCCTTCGGAGCGTGCCCGGAGGGCGGCGGGACGAGGCGCCGTCCGTGGGCCTTTCGGATTCGCTGCGCGCGCTGGGCTTTGAGGTGGGGCGCTTGAAAACGGGAACCCCCATGCGTCTCGACGGAAAAACCATCGATTACTCCAAATGCACCGCGGCCCCCGGGGACGAACCGCCCATCCCCATGTCCCATTTCACGAAGTCCTTGCCCCAAAAACAGCTTCCCTGCTGGCTGACCCACACCACGCGTGAAACCAAAGAGATCATCCAGAAAAACTTGCACCGGTCCCCCCTCTATTCCGGACTGATTTCCTCCATTGGGCCCCGCTATTGCCCTTCTTTCGAGGATAAAGTGGTGAAGTTTCCCCACCGGGAGTCGCACCACATCTTCATCGAGCCCGAAGGCTACGGCACCGACGAGGTTTATCCGAACGGGCTTTTCACGAGCCTTCCCGAGGACGTGCAGGAACAGGTGGTGCGCAGCATTCCGGGTTTGGAAAATGCCGTGTTCCTCCGCTACGGCTACGCCGTGGAATACGATTTTTGCTCCCCCACGCAGCTCAAATCCACATTGGAGACGAAAGCCGTGGAGGGCCTTTACTTCGCCGGACAAATCAACGGCACCACGGGGTATGAGGAAGCGGCCGGCCAGGGCCTTGTGGCCGGGATCAACGCCGCGCTCAAACTGAAAGGCGAGCCGCCCCTCACCCTCGGCCGGGATGAAGCTTATATCGGCGTGATGATCGACGACCTCATCACCAAGGGCACGGACGAGCCCTATCGACTCATGACATCGCGCGCGGAATACAGGCTTCTCCTGCGCTGGGACAACGCCGATTTGCGCCTGATGGACAAGGGCCGGCGGGTGGGGCTCATTTCCTCTCGCATATATGAATCGTATTGTAGTTACAAAGAACAGGTATGGAACGCGGTGCGGGGATCCCTTCCGGCGGACGCCGAATCGAGGTTTTTAGAAGAAGCGTCCGCCCCGGCCGTTATATCGTCGGCGGAACCCCTCTTGGCCCAAAACGGTCAGAACGGAACGGACCATTGGACGGACGCTCATGTGTGCCGGCAAAGGGAAATCGAGACGACGTATTGGGGATACATCAAGCGTCAAATGCAGGACATCGCGAAATTCCGTAAAATGGAATCAAGGCGGATCCCGCCGGACATGGACTATGACGGGATCAAGAGCCTGCTCACCGAGGCGCGGCAGAAACTTAAAAAAGTGCGGCCGGAATCGCTGGGGCGCGCCGCGCGGATTCCGGGAGTCACTCCGTCGGACGTGGGGGTCTTGATGGTCCACCTTGAAAAATTGCGCCGGCAGAAAAACCATGATTGAATCCGCCGGCCTCTCTCGCCCGCCGATTTCCCTTTTGATCGCTTCGGAGGACAGGTCCGGCCTTCACGACGCCCTGGCCGGCCTTTCCGACGAGGAAAAAGCCGCCGCCCTTTCCGGACTGCCGGTTTCCGACCGCAGGCATTTCTTCAAGCTGATCCCGCCCGACGAGTGCGCCGTCCTCTTCTCCGAGCTAGACGGGGCCGTTTTGGCCGGGCTCGTGTCTGATTTTCCGTCGGACGAGATCGCGGACGTCCTCGGGTCGCTTCCGGAGGAACGGCGGGGAGACGTTCTCGGCCGCTTCCCGGAGCCTCTTCGCAGGCGCGTGCGGCGCCTTTTGACCTACGGCAAAGACACCGCCGGAGGCATCATGTCAGGCGATTTCATCGCCTTCCCGGACGCCGCGACCGTGGGCGAAGTGATCGAAGGCCTCCGAAAAATCGCCCCCGAACAAGAGCGCGCTTTCTACGTTTATGTCGTTGACGCCCAACAGAAATTGCAGGGCGTCCTCTCTATGAGGGATTTGGTCCTGCGCCCGTCGGAAACTCCCCTGCGGCAAATCCTTCGGGCGCAGATCGTCACCGTCGCGCCCGAAACCGACCAGGAAGAGGTGGCCCGCATCTTCCAGAAACACCGGCTCCTGGCCCTGCCCGTAGTGGACGGCCAAAGGGCCCTCCTCGGCGTCATCACGGCGGAGGACGTGGCGGGCGTCATCCAACAGGAAGCCATGGAGGACGTGCTGAAGCTCTCCGGCCTTCCGTCGGGCGAGGGATCCATCCACACGCCTTTTTCCCTGGCCATCAAAAAGCGCCTCCCTTGGCTGGCCTTGAACCTTTTGTTGGATTGCGCGGCCGTAAGCGTGGTGGCCTATTACCAAGGCACCATCCAGGCGATCGTGGCGGTGGCGGTGCTCCTGCCCATCATCTCCGATATGGGTGGAAATATGGGGCTGCAGAACTTATCCTTGATTGTCCGCGGCCTCGCCACAGGAGAAGTGAACTTGAAGGATTTCGGAAAAATCGCATGGCGGCAGTCCCTTTTGGGTTTGACGATGGGTCTTTTTTTGGGCCTGCAAGTGGCCCTGTTGGCGTACTTATGGCAGGGCAAGCCGCTCCTGGGCGCCGTCGCCGGGCTGGCCATGTTTTTTAATATCGCCGTGGCGGCGTTGATCGGGGCCGCGCTACCTTTGGTCTTAAAAGCCGTCCGGCTGGATCCCGCCATCGCCACGGGGCCCGTGATGACGACGATGACGGATTTCTTCGGATTTTTCGTCACCCTTTGGCTGACCAGCCGGTTCCTTCCCTATCTTTGATATGACACCGCCTTCCTCCCTTTCCCTCAGCGATTGTTTTTTAAAGTGGGGGTCACTTTTGGATTCCGTCGGCATGCGGCCGGACTCCAACGAAGCGCGCCGGATGCGGCAGTTTTTGGAAGACCTGCGCTCTTGGAACCAAAAGGTGAACCTCGTCTCTTTTCACTCGGACGAAGAGCTCTTCGTCCACCACCTCTTGGATTCCTTGATGGCTCTGAAAGCGCCCGCCGCGCGGAAAGCCGAGGCCCGCACCGTCGATGTCGGAAGCGGCGGAGGCTTTCCGGGGTTCCCCCTCATTTTGGCTCGCCCCGGCTGGTCTTTGACTTCTATTGAATCGGTGAAGAAGAAACAGGTGTTTTTGTTGGAAGCCGCCAAGCACCTCTGTCTTTTTAACATCTCGGCTCTCGCCGAGCGCGCCGAGGAAACAGCGCGAAACCCGGAGCATCGGGAAACCTATGACCTGGCTTTTTGCCGGGCCGTGGGGCGATTGTCGACGATATGCGAGTTGACCCTTCCGTTTTTGCGCGTGGGCGGGACCCTGCTGGCCCATCGGGGCGCCGAAGGCTCCGATGAAACGCGCCAAGCCGCGGACGCGATAAAAGAGTTGGGCGGACAGCCGGTGAATTTGTCCTCCTATCGCCTTCCTCTCCTCGATAAATCGAGGACTATTGTCAGCATAGAAAAGGTGCGTCCGGCGCCCGCCCAATACCCGCGCCGCGCCGGGCTTCCCGCCAAAAGACCTCTGTGATGCGGTTCAAGAAGGTTCTTCTTTCCCTTATTTTCGTTTCTCTGGCTGCGGCCGGTCCCGTTTATTGGATCTGGTGCCGCCCCTCCCCCCTTGAGAAAGCGGCCAAACTCACCGACCGCGGCGACACGAGCGGCGCCATTGCGGTTTTGGCCGCGGCCCTCGAAGCCAAGGGATGGAAGGCCGACGATGAGGAGGCGATGCGGGTCGAACTGGCCCGCTCCTATTTGATGAACGGCGCGCTGGAAAACGCCGAAGGGCAATTCCGCACCGTCCTTGAAAAATTCCCCGAAAACGCCTACGCGCATTTGGGCATGGGGTATCTTTACCTCGTGAAGGGTTTCGACAGTTTTGCCGTGGAGTCCTACCAAAAAGCCCGGGAACTCAATCCTGAGGATTGGCGGGCCAGCCTGGGCCTGGCGGGGCTTTATGTTTTCCGGGGAGAATTCGAGAAAGCGGAGAAGGAGTACCGCCATGTCCTGGAAATCGTTCCCTCGGAAACCATTGCCAGGAAGGGCCTCGCGCGCGCGTATGCGTTATCGGGCGCTTTCTCTCGGGCGGCCTCGGAATATGAGCAGGTCCTTTCCCGCTTGTCACAGGATTTGGATGTGCGCCTGACCTATGCCCGGACTCTTTTCCTCTCCGGCCAACTGGTGAGGGCCGAGCAGGAAACGCTTCGGATTTTAGAGCAATCCAGCGACCATAAGGCGGCGCAAATGCTTTTGGCGGATATTTTGTCCAACACCAACCGCCGTCAAGAAGCTCAGCGGCTCTATGAATCCATCTTCAACGGCGATCGGCAGCACATCCTGGCGGGGCTGAACATCGCTCTTCTGCGCGCGCGCCGCGGACAAATGGAAGATGCCAAGGCGTTGTTGTCCTCCCTCGAGCAGGCTCTCCCGAAGGACGAACCGTTGACTCAGACCTCTTTCCCCGGTTTCTTCGAGATTCAAGACATCCTCAACACGAAGGATTTCATCCGCCACCTCTTCATGGAATACCATACGGCCCGGGCGCGATTATACGTCATGCAGGCGCTCTATACCGACGCGGAGCGCGAGGTCCGCTATAACCTCCAGCGCCAGCCCAACGACATCCCCTCCCTAAGGCTGACGGCGGAACTTTACCGGCTGAAGCAGCAGCCGGACGAGCGTCTTGAATGGATTCAGCGCGCCCTCCAAGCATACCCTCGACATCCTTACCTGTTGTTGGACCGTGCGGAATCGTTGATTTCCGCCGGCCGGTTGACAGAAGCCTTCGCGGACGTGCAGAACGTACGGGCGGAATGCCCAACCCTATCCCGTGCGGCCGCCCTCTTATCGGAGGTCTATTTGGGGATCGGCAAGACACATGAAGCATCGGAAGCCGCCAAAGAGGCGATCCAACTGAATCCCCATGACCCTGGCGCGTATTTGGCAAAGGGACTCGTTGATATGGCTACCTACCATTATGACCAGGCCAGAAAGGAATTTTGCCGAGCTCTCGAAATTGACACCTCTTTTGCCCGCGCTTACTATGAGTTGAGCCGGCTGCATTACATATTTAAGGATTTGAAAGCGGCCCAGGCGGCTTTCCGTTCTGCGCATGAGTTTGAACCTATCGTATATTCGCAATTAACCATGCGCCCTTCGAAACACAAGTGAACCTTCTTTGATCCCGTTAAAAGATAACGTCCCCCGCCGGTCCTGGCCTGTTATTAATGTCCTGATTATTTTGGTCAATATCGCTGTCTTCTGGCACGAGATTTCCCTCCCCGGCATCGCGTCCGTCGAAAACCTTATTCAGGGTTGGGGTATTGTTCCCCTCAAACTCCTGGCCTCCCCCTGGATGGAGTGGCCCACGGTTTTCACATCCATGTTCTTGCATGGCGGATGGAGCCATATCATCGCCAATATGCTTTATCTATGGATTTTCGGCGACAATGTTGAAGACCGCATGGGTCATTTTCTTTATTTGGTGTTTTATCTCTGTGTGGGGACAGTGGCCGCAATAACGCAAGTCTATTTTAATCCACTTAGCCAGGTTCCTATGATCGGCGCTTCTGGAGCGATTGCGGGTGTTCTGGGAGCTTATTTTGTGCTTTACCCAAACGCGCGGGTGTTGGCACTGGTCCCGATTTGGTTTTTTTTAAGGATTGTGGAAATCCCGGCGGTTTTTTTTCTTGGCTTTTGGTTCATTATTCAGGCTCTTCAGGGCCTGGGATCAATATCTCAGAGGTCTTTCTCTGGAGACATGGGCGGCGTGGCTTGGTGGGCTCATGCGGGAGGATTCGCTGCGGGGCTCTTTTTAGTGGGATTTTTCAAGCGCCGCTCACGGAGACGCTAGCGGAGCAGTCGGTCCTCATGTCCGCCGTTGTCCTTGCCTTCCTATTCCTTTTTCTTTTGCTGCAATGATGCGAGAGCTCTCTTCACGTTTTGAAAATACTTTGCGTTAAACTCAAAAAGAGCGAAGGGTAGCTTCGTGGCTTCGGCATCGTCGGATTTCTTGCTCGAATCCGCCTCCGGAAAGAAAGGAAATCCATTGTCACAGACTTCTTTTTTCTCATCTTCTTTTTCCTTGCCCTTCTCCATGATTTTCCCTCCTTCCATTATTTGTTGACCAAATAATATAACCCAGCGTTTTATTTCATCTTAACGGGATGTAAATTTGTTGTAAATCGTTTTAATTGTTAACTTATTTGTTTCACGTGGAACACAAACACAGGAAGTGTAAAATAGTTTCACGTGAAACAA
>JACQPF010000233.1 GCA_016207625.1 Elusimicrobiota bacterium
CGGCCGGCGCGGCGGCGGCCTTGCTCACCGAAGGCCTTTCCAGCATGAACCAAGTGAACACGCTCTCCCTGGCGGCCGCCTATGGCGTATTGGATGTCATCTTGCTGGTCTGGCTGGTCAGGGACAAGAGGGCGGTCGTCTCCGCCGCCAGAAGGATTCCGGAAATCACGCGCCTCAAGGTGCCGCCGATTTACGGCGTCCTGGCCCTTTTCGGCGTGCTGTTCGTTTTGGTTCCCCTGCTCTTCGCCGCTCTCTATTATCCGCCCAACACCCCCGACTCCATGAACTACCACCTGCCCCGGATCGAACATTGGATCCAGAACGGGAACGTGGGCCATTTCCCGACTTTGGATATCCGCCAGAACATGCTCAACGTTTTCTCGGAATACCTCATGCTCCATCTCAGGCTTCTCGGCGGAAGCGATTTCCTTTTGAACCTGGCGCAGTTCGGCGCCATGGGCCTTTCCATATTGGTGGCGAGCCTCATGGCCAAGGCTTTTGGAGGAGCCTTCCGGGCGCAGATCCTCGGGGCCGTCCTTGTGCTGGCGCTCCCCATGGGCATCTGCCAGGCCACCTCGACTCAAGCCGATTACGTGTCCGCGTTCTTGTTCTTTTCGTTTATCTATTTCGGGTATCGATTGAGCGGGGCGGGGGCTGCTTGGAAAGATCTGTCGTTCTCCGCCATTTCCCTCTCTCTAGGCGTGATGGCGAAGAATACGGTTTACCTTTTCGCGCTGCCTTTCTGCCTGTGGTTCGGCGCGGGATATCTCCGGCGGCACAAGGGAAAAGCGATCGGAATCGCGGCGTTGTTCTTCGTTTCGATCGCCGTATTCAACGGGCCTTTTTATTTTCGGAATTATCAGGCCTACCGGTCCATCGTCGGCGAATGCGACGAGTGCCAAAACGAGGACATCCTGATTTGGGACAACGTTTCGAACGTCATCCGGAACCTGGGCCTGCACGCCGGCCTGCCTTTGGGACCCTATAACCGTTTCGTGGACGGCGGGGTCCGGTGGGCGCACCGGTTGCTGAACGTCCCGATCGACCGTCCGGGCAACACGGTCCCGGGGAACGTGTATGAAACGACTTTTTCCATCAATGAGGATTGGGCCGGCAACGGCGTCCTTTTGCTGTTATCGTTCGCGGCGATGGCGGGTCTTTTCTATAAACGGAAAATGACGGCGGCGCGCGACCTCTGGTTGTATGGAAGCGCCCTGGCCGGCGGTTTCATCATTTATTCATTTGTGATTCGCTGGCAGCCCTGGGGATCCCGCCTACAGCTCCCCTTGTTCGTGGCGGCGTGCCCTGTCGTCGGGCTCGTTTGGGAAAACCTATTGCGCGGGCCGGCTGCGGCAGTTCGACAAAACGCATCGGGAGGGACAGGGGGGCTTCTTGCATCCGCGTGGCCCTCACGGGCGTGTCTTTTCGCCGGGCTCGCCAGCCTGGGCCTTGGCGCCGGGGCGCTGGCCTCACCAATTGATTTCGACCCGATCCTGCGCGCCTTGTTGGCGCGCATCGAAGGGCTGGCGGGGGCGGGTCTTTGGGCCGAGCGGGCCGCCCGCGTGCTGTCGGCTCATCTCAAGCAGCTGATCGGCCTGAATTTGATCGTCGCCGGCCTGGTGCTTTGGCTGGCCGCGCCGTTCCTCCTTCATGTGCGCCGGTATTTGCGCGCCGGACATTGTTGGGAGGCGGATTCGTCCGACGGGCGGGCCTTCCTTTTTTCGATCGCGCTCCTGCTGCTTTCTCTGCCCTACGTTTACATCAACAGGCACAAGCCCCTCCTGGGCGTCAACCACGCGCTCATGAACCAGCGGGAAGTGAATTATTTTTTGGGCCTGGGGAATACCGCCGCGGAGAAAATAGGGGAGGAATACGAGCGAGCGGCCCGCTCGATCGTTGATTCCGGAAGAAAAAATGTGGGGTTGGACATAGTTCATCAAAACGAGGTCTATCCGTGGTGGATCCTGTTGAAGCGGAGAGACGCCGCCATCCGGATCGGTTATTTCTGGACATACGTGAACCTTCCCTCGGGCGACTCGTTCGATGCGGTCATCTCCGAGGACAAGGGAATCCTGCGGGAGCTGGAAGGATATCCCCTCGAATCCGTCGAGCATTACGAGGTCCCTTATCTGTCGGAATTGGAGCGCGACCAGTCCCTCCACACCGGCGAATTTTGGGTTGTTTTCCCGAAAAGCGGGACCACCGTGCCATGACGAAATTCATCGCCGCGACGTTCGATTCTCAATGGGATATGGCGCGGATCGAAAAAGCCGTCGGGGATTGTCCGAAGGCGGACGTCTTCCCGGTGATACAGCGCCACCTGAAGCCGGGCATGAGGATCTTGGAGTCGGGGTGCGGTTTCGGGAAGTGGCTGCTCTTCTACAAGCGGCAAGGCTACGAAATCGTCGGCTTGGACTGGAGCCCGGCCACCGGCGCCAAGGTCAAGGCCTACGAAGAAGGGACGCTCTATGTGGGCGGCGATGCTCGCCGCACGCCTTTTCAAGACGGCGCATTCGACCTCATCCTGAGCCTGGGCACGATCGAGCATTCCGTCGACGGTCCGGGGCAGGCGCTGGGCGAGGCCTATCGGACGCTCAAGCCCGGAGGGACCTTGATCTCCACCGTCCCCATCCTGACGCCCGCCCGTCGGTGGATCCACCGGCTGAAGTCCCCGGTCCGGGTCCTGAAGTCCGGCCTGGCGTCCCTTCGATCAAGGATCCGCAGGGAGCCGTTTCAAGGATTTACGGAGGTCGTAAAAAAAGGGCTCCCGGGTTTGTTGTTGATCGCCGTCCGGGGAGAGGGAGGGTATCATTTCTTCGAATATCGTTTTCCCCTGGAATCGCTGCGGGAATGCGTGGCGAAGGCGGGGTTTCGCGTCGTGGAATCGTTCCCCATGTCGCGCGAGGAGGGAGCCCTGCATGACCTTTCGCCATTCGGCGGGTCATGGGATTTTCAAAAAGGGGAACCTCGGTTGAGCCTTTTGACCAGGACCGCTTTGAGGCTGTTCCCCGGGGCTTTCTGGCATATGGCGGTCTGCGTGGGCGTCAAGCCGGCGGAGGGTGAGAAATGAAAGTTCTTTTCAACGTGGAGCATCCGGCCGCCTGGGCCCACGGAGGCGCCCAGGTGCTGGTGGAGAATTTAATGAAACACCTGCCCGAGTTGGGCGTGGACGTGGAGCCTGTGAGGTGGTGGGACGCGGAGCAAAAGGGGGATGTGTTGAGCCTTTTCTGCAACCCCCGCGCCGCAGTCCACTACGCCAAGCGAAAAGGTTTAAAAATAGTGAATTACGTTTTCCTGGACAGCTACTCGTCGAAGACGTCCCTCGGGTTGTTCGCGCGGAAAACGTTCATCCGAGGGTTCCGGACGGCGTTCGATTATTACGCCACCGAGCTGGGGTGGAATTATCCCCGGATCTCAGACGCCTATGTCTATCCCTCCTTGGGGGACAAGCGGCTGGGGAACTACCTTTTCGGGGCCGAGCTTGAAAGGTCCCATGTGATTTTGCACGGCGTGGACGACCGGTATTTCGCCGCGGCCTCCGGCGCCCATGACTCGAGCCACTTGATAAGCGTGGGCACGATCCACCCGAGGAAAAATACGGTGTTGCTGGCCGAGATGGCGAAGGAGCTGGGTGTCCCCATCCTCTTTATCGGCAAGCCCTATTTTGAAGACGACTATTTCCGGCGCTTCAAATCCCTGGTCGACGGCAAATACGTCCTCTACAAAGGCTTTGTGGAGGAGGACGAAAAAATCGATTTGCTCTCCAAGGCCAGGGGGTTTGTCCTGTTGAGCCTTTCGGAGTCCGGCTGCATCGCCGCCATGGAGGCCTTGGCGGCGGGCTGCCCGGCGTTTCTTTCGGACCTTCATTGGGCCCGGGAGGTTTATGACGGGACTTGCGTGTTCGGTCCTTTGAACGACAGGGCGGAGCTCAAGCGCCGGCTTCGTGAGTTTTTCACGTCGCCGAAAAAGCTGAAAACGTTCCCGGTCTCCACCTGGAAGGAAACGGCCGGGAAATATCTCAAGGTTTATCAGGAGGTCCTGAAGTGACGGCGGCGGGCGGAACGCCTTTGGTTTCCGTCATCACGGTGGTGAGGAACGGCGAGGCCACCCTTGAGCGGACCATCCGAAGCGTTTTGTCCCAAACCTACGCTCCGATCGAATACATCGTCATCGACGGCCAATCCACCGACGGCACCCTGGACATCGTTCGGCGCTACGAGGACCAAATCGATTTCTGGATCAGTGAGCCCGACGGCGGCATTTACGACGCGATGAACAAGGGGATCGCCCGCGCAAACGGGGAGTGGATCCAGCTGCTCAACGGCGACGACCGGTACGCCGATGAAGGCGCCCTGGCCAGGATCGTTCCCCGGCTGGACCCGGAGAGATTGAACTACGGTTCCATACTGTTGGAATCGGCGGAAGGGAACCGGCGGCTGCATTCCTATGAATACCGAAGGTGGCTCTCCTATTTCTACGCCGGCGTCCTGCACATGTCGACGATCCTATCGAGACGGCAATATGAGCGAGTGGGCCTCTACGACCTCCGCTTTCCGCTGGCTTCCGACCACGACCTCATTCTGCGGATGTCCGAGGTCTTTCCTCCTTTGCATCATGATACGGTCCTCACGGTGATGCCGCAAACCGGGGCTTCCGCGAAATGGCTTTGGAAAGCGTGCTGGGAGTTCAAACGGGTCGCGGAGCGCCACGGAGTGCCGGGGTGGCTCGCCGCGGCGGCGGCCGTCGGCAAGTACGCGTTGTGGCGGACGCCTGTTCCCTGCCGGCGGATCTTGAGAAAGGCGCTGTTTCCCAAAAGTGCCTACCGATAACCGGCGCGGGAGGGTCCTGCAGGTCACCGTCGGTCTGGGGCGGGGCGGGGCGGAGAAAATGATGGCCGAAACGGCCTTGAGGTTGGACCGCTCGCGGTGGGATGTCCAGGTGTTGTCCTTGAAAGGAGACGGCCCGTGGGGCGAACGCCTGCGGGCCGGGGGAATTCCGGTGTCTCTTCTTGCGGGACGGGGGCCGTGGGACGCGCGGACCGTCGGGAGGGCGGTTGGCTTTTTTCGCCGCAACTCTTTTGATATCATTCACGCGCACCTTCTGTGGGCCGGCGTGGTCGCGGCGGTTTTCAAAGGACGGGCGAAACTGGTTTGGCATGAGCATGACACCGACGAGGGGATGCCGGCCTGGAAGCGAGTCCTGGAGAGGCCGTTCCTGGGCCGCGCCGACGCGGTCATCGCTGTTTCCCAACCTGTGGCCTCCTGCGTGAGGCGGCGGCATCCTTCCTTGACGGTCCCGATACACCTGTTCCCGAACGCCGTGGACGCTTCCGTCTTTTCCGGCGGAGGGGACGCGGGAAACCGGCTGAAACGGCGGGCCCGGCTTTGGCCGGGCGCAGAACGGGCCGCCTGGATCGGATACGTCGGGCGCCTTGAAAATCCCAAGAAGGGCATCGACGTCCTCCTGGAGGCGGCGGCCGAACTGCGGATGCGCCGGCCGGACGCGCGCATTGTCATCGCGGGCGACGGCCCCTCGCGGAGAGAGTTGGAACGGGCGGCCCTTGAGAAGGGGCTCAAGGACATGGTCCGCTTCCTGGGCGTCTGCGAAGACCCCGGGTCTCTCTACCCGCTCCTGGACATCTTCGTTTTGCCGTCGCGTTGGGAAGGTTTCGGGGTGGTCCTTCTGGAGGCGATGGCCTCGGGCCTGCCCGTGGTGGCCACGCGGGTCGGCGGCATCATCGACGTGGTGCGGGAGGGCGCGACGGGAATCCTCGTCCCGCCGGAAGACGCGGGCTCCTTGAGGAACGGCTTGCTGACTTTGCTGGAAGACCCGTCGGCCGCGGGCCGGATGGGAGCGTGCGGACGGGAGCGGGTGGCGGCGGAGTTCGATTTCGCCGTCTATTTAAGGAAATTGGAGCGTTTCTATGAGAAATGCGTTGATTGATCGGTCGCCGAAAATGGTCCTCGGCGCTCTTCTGGCGCTGGGGGCGACCGTGTTTACCTTCGTCGGGTTTCATTGGGGGCTTCCAGGCCCCGTGCGGGACCGTTTCCTTTTTCGCGGCGACCGGCAGGCCGTCATGGACCAAGTCCTTCGGCTGACGAAAGAAAAGCCTTATTACACCAACCTGCATGTCAAAGATTTCGAGAAGAGCCCGGAAGACAAAATCTACGAGCAGGGCCCCGTGACCCTGTCTGTCCGGGAGAACGCCTCCGAGTTGTGGCGGCTGTATCGCCATTACCTCCTGTGGTCGGACACCGGGGACGTCAGCACGACGTTCGGTCCATTGAGCCGGATCAAGCCCGCCAAACTGCAGTTCAATCCCGGGGCGTTCCAATATGGAGGCGCGTTCCTTTATCCCATCGGAGCCCTCTTGTGGATCTCGGACGCAGCCGGATTTTTGGACTTATCCCACGATCTGGACCATTTCGTGCGGGACCCGGCGGAGTTCCGCAAAGCCGTTTTGGTGGGGCGGGGATTCGTCGTCGCCATGAGTGTGCTGTGCGTGATGATGGTTTTCTTCGCCGCCGCGGAATGGAAGGGCCTTGCCGTCGGCGTTTTGAGCGGCGTTTTGTTCCTGCTCATGCCTGGGCCGATGATCATGGCGCGGGAAATGAAGCCCCACGGCGCCGCGGCCGTCTGGGCTGTTTTGGCCTTCATCGGCGCGTTACGGTATTTCAGGAACGGCTCATGGCGCTCGTTGATCGTTTCTTCAATAGCCTCCGGCCTGGGCATGGGGACGGCGCTGTATTATGGAATGAGCGCGCTGTTCCCGGCGATGGCCGTTCTCCTGCGGACGGAGAGGAACCTCATTCGATTCAGGCGGCTGGTGGAAATCGGACTGCTCTCCGCCGCATTTTTTGTCCTGACCAACCCGTATTTCTTGTTCAACCTGGACATCGTTAAAGGAGAAGCCAGCATCCGATGGGTTTACAAGGATTCGAACGCGCCCGGCGTCTTGGCGGGCCTGCAAAACCTGTTCGTCCACGGAACGCCCATCTGGATCAGCGGGTTCTCCGTCTTCGCGCTGGGTCTCTTGTTGAAGAACGGGACGTTTCGGCGGGAAACGGTCCTGATCACCGCGCCGCTGGTCCTGTATTTGGCCGCCCTCTGGTGGGCGAGCCGAGGGATCGTTCCTTTCCGCATGGCGGTTTTTGTCTATCCATTCCTGGCCATGCTCTGCGCCGGAGGAGTGGATTTGCTGTGGAGGAAATCCCGCATTTTGGCGCTGACCGCCGGGCTGGTTCTCGTCGGCCTGAGCGGCATCCGGGCGGCCGATGTCCTTTCCCACTATGTCGCCGACGTGTCGGGGCGGGACGCCTTCGCCCAGGCTTCCGAATGGATCCGCCGCCTGCCCGCCGGAACGCGCCTCGGCGTGTCCAGCCCTCCCGGCCCGGGGTTTTGTCCGCCGTTCCCGTTTCAGGATTACGAAATCGTCGTTTTCCCGCGGGATTTCGATTGGTCACAGCCGCCGGGTGACCGGCTTCCCGAATATTTTCTCTCCTTCAGCGAACGGACCCCCGCGGAATCCTCCTATCGGGTGGAGGCCGCTTTTCGCAGCCGGCCCTTCACGGGGGACTTTTCGGCGAGCATGGTGTACAAGAATTTCTTCATTTTAAAAAGGAGGGATCTGCCGTGAGCCGCCGCCTGCTGTCGGTCATCATTCCCGTCTTTAACGAGCAAAACACCGTCGAACAGATCGTGGAGAAAGTGGTCTCCACAGACCTCTCCGCCTTTGGCGTGGACAAGGAGGTCATCGTGGTGGATGACGGCTCCACCGATACGACCCGGGAGGTTCTTCATAAAATCCGTCAAAACGAGCGCGGCACCGACATCATCCGTGTTTTCTTCAACCGTCTCAACTTGGGGAAGGGCACGACGGTCCGGGTGGGGCTGATGTACGCCCGGGGGGACATCATCCTCATCCAAGACGCGGATCTGGAGTACGACCCCGCGGATTACCCCGAACTGATCCGTCCGATCCTTTCAGGCCAAGCGCAAGTCGTTCTGGGGTCCCGGTTCAAGACCAGGAAATATTATACGCGTTACCCGAAGACCCATCTCATCGCCAATTTCGTCCTGACGGCCGTGACGAACCTCCTGTACGGCGCCGGCATCACGGATGAATCGACTTGTTACAAAGTGGCGACCGCCGATGTGTTCCGGTCCCTGAATTTGAAATGCCGGGGGTTTGAGTTCTGTCCCGAGTTCGTCGCGAAAGTCCGCAAGAAAGGAATTCCCATTCACGAAGTGCCCGTTCGATTCAACCCGCGCACTTGGGACGAGGGGAAGAAAATCGGCTGGAAAGACGGCTGGCAGGTGCTGAAGACTTTGCTCTATTATCGATTCTTTGATTAGCCATGGCGGATTATCCTCCAATGACACGATTGCTTGAAGTCCAGGACGCGGAGTCTTGGGATCGGTTCGTTTCCGCCTCCACGAAACCTCATATCTTCCAATCCTGGGGATGGGGAGAAATTAAATCCCGAACCGGTTGGCGGCCCTGCCGGCTGGCCTTGGAGCGGGAAGGCCTGTGGCGCGTGGGGCTTTCCATCCTGGAAAGGGATTTCCCCCGGATCGGGAAACGGTTCTTCTACGCGCCGCGCGGACCCGTGACAGGAGAGGGATGGTCGCGGCAGGACCTGGAAGCCCTTTTCCAAGTTGTGGAAGAACGAGCGAAGGCCCGCCGGGCTGTTTTCCTTAAGATCGACCCGGACGTCACTGTGGCTTCGGATTGGGTCCGCCCGGTGTTGATGGAAGCCGGTTTCACGCGGGCTCCCGAAACGGGAGGGTTCTCGGGGGTTCAGCCGCGCTGGGTCTTCCGCTTGGGGATTGACCGCACGGAAGAAGAGCTCTTGAAAGCCATGGACCAGAAGACCCGGTACAACATTCGCTTGGCGGAAAAAAAGGGCGTTGCCATCCGGCCGATCCAGGAACGATCCGACATCGAGACCTTTTTCAAGGTGCTGGCCGAGACCGCTCAAAGGGATCGGTTCTTGATCCGTCCCGTCGACTATTTCCACGCCATCCAGGAGTGCCTGGGGCCCCGGGGCCAGGCACAATATTTCCTGGCGGAGAGGGAAGGCCGGGCCCTGGGCGGGGCGCTGGCGCTGGCGATGGGTCCCGTCGCCTGGTACATCTACGGAGCCTCTTCCAACGAGGGCCGCAACTACATGCCCAACCACCTGATGCAGTGGACCCTCATCCGCTGGGCCAAGTCCAAGGGCTGCCGGCTCTACGATTTCCGCGCCGTTCCTTCCAACCCGAGCCCGGAGGATCCTCTTTACGGACTCTTCCGGTTCAAGAAAGGGTTCGGAGGCGAGTTGACCGAGTTCGTCGGAGAGTTCGATCGCGTCTATTCCCCTTGGTTTTACAAGCTCTGGGTCCACGGCTGGCCGCTTTTCAAAAGTCTTCGAAAGAAGGTTCTGCAACGGAGGCGAAATGACACCGCTCCGATGGATTGACGTCGATCTCGAGGCGATCGCGCATAACGTGAAAGTGGCGCGGAGCCTTTTGGAACCGAAAACGAAGTTTTCCGCGGTTGTGAAGGCGGACGCCTACGGCCACGGGGCCGTCCCCGTGGCGAAAGCCGCTCTGGCCGCCGGCGCGGACGACCTCGCCGTCACCTACCTCGATGAGGCGTTGCCGCTCCGGAAAGCGCGGATCCGCTCTCCCATCCTCGTGATGGGCGTCCTCCTTCCGGAGCAGGCGCCCCTGGTCGTGAAGAACCGTCTCACGGCCATGGTGGACAACGTGCCTTTGATGAAAGCCCTGGCCAAGGCGGCCCGCCCGTCCCGCCC
>JACQPF010000234.1 GCA_016207625.1 Elusimicrobiota bacterium
CATGCTAAACCCGGAAGCCCTTTTAGGAGGTTTTATGGCCAAAAAGACCGGAAGGTAAGGCTCCGGCGGGACCATCGGTAGACCCGGCCGGGCTTTTCGCTTGTGGTCCAAATCTCTTTCTGGGTCGCACTCAAGCCAGTCAAGGGGAATTCGGGCTTCTCATGGACCGGCAATCGATAGTCCGCCACCAGAGCGACGGCGGGAGAAACCGAGAACCGCCGCAAACGTTTAGACGCCTCATCAAAACCCCAGAATTCGCCGTTCAGAAAATCGATCGCGGACAGCCGCCAACCGGGAGGAAGAATAACTTTCCGCTCTGCCGCCTGTAAATTCCCCAGAGAAAACCGGTAGAGGACCTGGTCCGCCTGGTCCAGCACCCACAACCCTTGGCCATCCCAGGCGAGGGCGGTGGGAGCGGCCATTTCCAAAGGCCAGGACTGCAACAGGGTAAAAGGAGGCGAGGACAAATGCTCAGAAACCGTGCGGGACCAGCTGTCCAAGCTCCACAGCCTGTCTTTGACCAAGCTGACCGCCACCGGATGAAACTCGGGAGAAGCGGCGCCGTGGAACGCGGCCTTTTCCGGATGTCTCGATCCGGCTTGCAAGATTTGGCCGTTCATCCAGTCCACATACCAGATCTGGCCATTCCGGGCGGCCAATCCCGATGGGCGCACGACAGGGGACTGATAAGACGTGGGGCCGGTTGGCAGAAGACCCCAGACCCCAAGAAGGATCGCCAGGCCCGCGCCAAGCCCCAGAGATGTCTTGCTCAGCAATACGTCCGGGAGATGAAGGCGCCAAGCCGATCTCTGTGGGCCCGCCGCTTGTTGCCGCCCTAGGAAGGCGAACAACGGCAGACTCCAAACCACCTCCCGCGTGCGCGCCAGGTCGCGGCCCACTTCCCGGGCGATTTGATTCCGCGCTTCTTGCTCGCTCGTAAACTGCCGAAGCCACTCTTCTCTTTCTTTGCGGAGATGGTCTTCCCACTCGCGCATGTTGGCGTACCAGGTCTCGCGCGAGGCCCGCTCGTGCTCCCAGAGCTCGCGCCAATGACCCCGTTCCACTTCCCAAGCTTCCCGCAGAGATTTCAATTCATGGTCCAACCGCCCGGCCGTTTCCTGCGACGCGCTCAGTTCCATCTCAAGGGCATCCCGGCGGCGCGTGACGTCCACGATCTCTTCCCGGGCCTTCTGCAAAATGTGCTGGAGGTTCTGATTTTCCGCTTTCCTTGTCTCCAAAGAGTTTTGAAGGGTGCGCCTTTCTTCCTCCGCTTTCTTGAGATCTTCTTTGCGGAGGCCCTCAAACCGGCGAACGTCTTCCTCCCGCTGCATCCGTTCCTGTTGGCGAGACAGCTCCGCGGTGTTGAGTTTCGTTCCGAGCTCAGCGATTTCGCCGTCTTTTTTCTCAAGGAACCGATACCAGGCCTTCTCCTCCTCTTTCCAGCGCTCCAGGTTCTTTTCGTAACGCTCGGTGTCCTGACGGCGGGCCTCTTCCAGGCCTCGCAGCTGCTGATCATACACCGCGAGTTCGCTCTGGTAATGCCGGATGTGGCGGGCGAGGTCCGCCTCCCTTTCCGTCTTCTCCAGGGACTGGAACTCCAGACGGTTTTGGTATTCCGACTGAAGCTCCTCGAACTCATGCCGGATCCGGGCGGTCTCTTTTTCCAGCCGCGCTTTTTCTTCTTTGAGGGAGGCCGTCATCTCTTCCTTTTGCTTGAAGAGCTCCTCCCAGCGCGTTTTTTCCCGGGCAAAACGCTGGCGCATCTGGCGTTGGGTCTCCTGAAGGAGCTCCCTTTCCGCCGATTGGATGTCGAGAGATGTTTCGATGTTCAGTAGCCGTTCGAGGTTTTTCGGTTCGCCCATACAGTTTTAGTTTATACGAAAACGCAGGTATTTCAATGATTTCCTGCGGCCCTTGGGATCACCAGCCATTGGCCGGGCTCGAGAAGGCCGCGCAAGATGGCGTATTCGTTGGCCTCATAAATGGCCGGCCAGCGGCGGGAATCGCCGAGGACTTTTTCCGCGACGGAAGGAAGGGTGTCCCCCTTCGCCACGCGGTAGAGGGACGGAGGGACTTCCCATTGAACCGGCTCCGCGTCCTGTTCCGGAATAAACTCATCTTCTTCCTCGATAACTTCGATAAAAGGGATTTCGCTCTCGTTTTCCTCGGGCTCATTAATTTGGACGGGTAAAGGACTCTGGATAAAGCTTTCAGCGGGCTGAACGCTTCGTCCCTTCGAAAGAAGTTCCCGCGCTTCCGTCGCCCGCCATTGGTTGGCCAGCCATCCGAAGAACTCCGCGTCTTCCTTGGCCCGGCGGAGAGACGCTTCCGCTTCCTTCAATCGGATTTCCAACGGCTCATGCGTCTCGCTTCCCAACGGCAGGCGCCTTTCAAGCTTCTCGATGCGTCGTCGCAGGCGGGCGACCTTCTTCTCGGCCAGCTTGCGCTTCCCCTGCCAATAGCGCCGCTCTTTTTCGACCAGATCGATCTTTTGCGCCATCGCACGGGAGGAGTCCTCTTCCCGTTTTTCGTCGAGCAAGGCCATCTCTTCGCTCAACAGCGTCTCGTGCACGAAAGCCGCCGTGAGGTCTTCCTGCCGCTCTTCCCGGCGCTGTTTGAGGACCTCAAGCCGGCGTCGCACATGGCGGTGCTCCCAATTCGCCTTCTCGATTGCGGTCAGCGCGGACCGCCACTCCTTCTTCGCTTGGCCCACCTTCTTCTTCAGGACGGGTCCCAAAGGGAGGATGCTTTCTTTCAGCCCCAACTGGTCCATGGCCCGAAGGCGCTCCACCTCCCACCGGGCCTCCGAAGGTTCCAGCAATTGGAGCCCCGCGACGGCCAAGAGACGCACGGCGACGTCCTTCTCCCTCTCCGATCGCTCGAGGCGCTCGGTCAAAGAAGCTTTCATGTTCGGCGTTTCCGAAGGTTCCGTCAGCCATTCGCCCGCCCGGGAGAGAACCGGCCCCATGGCTGAAGAGAGAAAGAGGAAAAAGGCGAATCTACATCCAGAGGTGGATTTCAATGCGGCGGTTGAGGGCCCGGTTTTCATCGGAGGTGTTCGAAACTCCGGGCCGGAAAGGACCGTAGCCTCGTGCGGCCAGCCGATGGGGTGGAATGGATTGCTGCGTAAAGAAACGGATCACGGAAAAAGCTCTTGCCGACGACAGCTCATAGTTGCTCCGCCAGCGGGACCGTTGGATGGGGATGTCATCGGTGTGGCCTTCCACCACGATGGGCGCCGTGGATTTGGCGAGGCTGGCCGCCACCTTCGCCAACGGCTCCAGGGCTTCGGCCTTCAACTCCGCGCTGCCCGAATCAAAGAGCACCGCCGAGGGTAAAGTCACCGTGATCTTTTGGCCCGTCAGGACCACGGCCCCCACCTGCTCCAGCTCCTTTTGGATTTCCAGCTTGGCCACGTTCTCGACGGCCTGCGGGTTCGGCAGGACGGGGACCTCTTTCTTGGAGTGGATGAACTGCGTGTAGGCCCACAGGATGAGGAAGAACATCATGAGGTTCGTCATCATGTCGCTGTAAGTGGTCACCCAGATGTTCTGGGTGCCGCCCGTCCCCTCTGGTTTAAAGAGGTTAAATTGATTTCTTGTCATCCAGGATCACCAGCAGTTCGATGCGACGGTTGAGGGCCCGGTTGATGTCTGAGTCGTTGGGCGCGAACGGCCAATATTCGCCGTACCCCGCCACGGCCATGCGGTCCGGATGGATTCCCTCGCCATGGACCAAATGGTTCATCACGCTTTCCGCACGGGCTTCCGAAAGTTCCCAGTTGGATTGATAGGAGCCGCGCCGGATGGGGATGTCGTCCGTGTGCCCTTCCACGACGATGGTGTTGGGGAAGTGAGAGAGGCCCAGGGCGATTTCATGCAGGATGCCCATCGCCTCGGGCTTCAGGTCCGCTTTCCCCAAGTCAAAGAGGACGGGCTCCGGCAAGCGCAGGCGCATGCCTTCTCCCTGGCGTATGACTTGCAGGTCCTTCTCTTTTTCCCCCAGCTCCCGGAAGAAATCGTCCAGGTTCTGCGGAGGAGCGTCTCCGTCGGTCGACGGGGCGCTGTCTTCCTGGCCTTGGATCACCTTTTGAAAGGCTTCGGAGGCCCGCTTCGTCACCACCTCTCCGGCGAGGTTGAAGGCGAACATCATAAGGAAGAAGAGCATGAGGTTAGTCATCATGTCGCTGTAAACGGTCATCCAAATGGGCGAATCTTCGGCCTGCAG
>JACQPF010000218.1 GCA_016207625.1 Elusimicrobiota bacterium
CCATGGCCGCGGTGGCCTCCAACACCATCTTCACGAACGTCGCTCTGACGTCGGACGGAGACGTGTGGTGGGAGGACATGGGCGTGCCCTCCCCGGAGAGGGCGACGGATTGGGAAGGGAAGGAATGGGTGCCGGGCTGCGGCCGCAAGGCGGCGCACCCCAACGCCCGATTCACGGCGCCCGCGGCCCAGTGCCCGGTCATTGACCCGAACTGGGAAAAACCCGAAGGCGTGCCGATCTCGGCCATCCTCTTCGGTGGACGGCGCCCATCCACCGTGCCTCTCGTCGCCGAAGCGTTCAGTTGGGAGCATGGGGTGTTCATGGGCTCTTCCGCGGGCTCGGAAACGACCTCGGCGGCCCTCGGCCAGGCGGGCGTACTGCGGCGAGACCCCTTCGCCATGCTTCCCTTCTGCGGCTACCATATGGGCGACTATTTTCATCACTGGCTGTCATTCGTTGGCCGCGCGGACCGGGCCAAACTTCCGAAGGTTTTCTTCGTGAATTGGTTCCGTAAGGACGAAAACGGCCGATTCCTCTGGCCGGGATACGGCGAGAACGGGCGAGTGCTCAAATGGATCTGCGAAAGGGTGGAAGGGGAGGGCTCGGCCGTCCGGACCGCGGTCGGATTCCTCCCTCGCGCCGCGGACATCGACCTCTCGGGCCTGGACATGGCTCCGGAGTCCCTCCAGAAAATCCTGGCCATCGACGCGGACGGCTGGATGAACGAAGCGGACCTCATCGGAGAGTTCTACGCGAAACTGGGGAACCGACTGCCCGAGGCCCTCGCCCGCGAGCTTGCAAACCTGCGTCAACGCCTGGCCCAGCCCTGAATGCCATTCAATAAAAATCCCGAGGGGGTCCGTCCCGACGTCCATCCCTCCGCCTACGTGGACCCCACCGCCGCCGTCATCGGCCGGGTCCGCGTGGGCCGTGACGTGTTCGTGGGTCCCGGGGCAGTCCTCCGGGCGGACGAACCGGGCAGTTCCATCACGGTGGGCGACCGCGTGAACGTTCAGGACCGGGTGGTCTTGCACGCCCTGTCGGGCAGCCGCGTCGTCATCGAGGAGGAAGCCTCCCTCTCTCACGGCTGCATCGTGCACGGGCCCTGCCGCGTCGGCCGCCGCTGCTTCGTGGGGTTCGGCTCCGTCGTGTTCAAGGCGGAGTTGCGCGAACGGACCATCGTGAAAAACCTGTGCTGCGTCGAGGACGCGGTCGTTCCGCCGGGCCGGCTGATCCGGTCCGGCCGCGTCGTGCGCGGGGAGAAGGCCGCCCGGGCGCTGCCCCCCGCCGAAGCCGGGGACAGCGAGTTCGTCGAGCGGGTCGTTCGGACCAATATCGAGCTCGCAAGAGGGTACAATGGGAAGAAATCGAAAACCGTTTTTGCTAGAATGAGGTCCTATGGCCGGAAAGAAAAAAATCCTCGTCATCGACGACGACCAGGACGTGCTGGCCTTCGTGCACGCCTACCTGGAGCATCACGGGTATGACGTGTACCTCGCCCACAGCGCCCGGGAAGGCATGCGCTTGACCCGGGAAAGCAAACCCGATTTGATCGTGCTGGACGTCATGATGCCCGACGGCAGCGGCTTGGACGCCTATCCGGGCCTCAAGGAGGCCGCGGGCACGGACAAACCGGTTCCCATCCTCATCTACTCGGCCGCCCCCTCCTTCCTCATCTTCAACCGGGGGCTTCCCCTGGACAAGTCCGACGTCATCCGGAAATCCGAAAACATCAACGAGCTTTTGGACGCGATCCGAGACCATTTGAACCCGCCGGCCGCATAACGCCGGGTGGGTTTATGGGCGGGGGTTTTCGCCGTTGCGTTCGAGTTTGAACTGCTGGATCAACTCGTGAAGCTTGGCGGCCATGTCGGCGAGTTGGTGCGCGGCTTTCTGCGTGTGGCTGGAGCCTTCGGTGGTGCTCCGGGCGGCCTGGGCGACGCCTAAAATGTTCTCCACGATCTGGGAACTGCCCTTCGCGGCCTCGGCGGTGTTGAGGCTGATTTCTTTCGTCGTGGCCGCCTGCTGTTCCACCGCGCCGGCGATGGCGATCTGCGTGGCGTTGATGCGGTCGATGATCCCGCTGATTTCGGCGATCACTTTCTTCGCCTCTTGCGCCCTCCTTTGCCCCGCCTCAATCTTGATACGGATTTCCTCCGTCGCCTTGGCGGTTTCCTTCGCCAGCTCCTTCACCTCCCTGGCCACGACGGCGAAGCCGCTACCCGCTTTCCCGGCGCGAGCGGCCTCGATGGTGGCGTTGAGAGACAGGAGGTTGACTTGATCGGTCACGGACGTGATCACCTTGACGACGTCCCCGATCTCGCGGCCGCTTTCGTCCAGCCGGGCCACCACCGAGTCCGCCGCCCTGGCCATTTCAACGCCGTCGGAAGCCACCTGCGCCGCTGAATTGGCGTTGTGTGCCACCTCCTTGATGCTGACGCTGATCTCCTCCATCCCCACGGCGGAGGATTGCACGTGGTGGCTCACCTGTTCCGCGGCGCTGGACACCACGGTGGCCTGGGTGGCCGTCTCCTCGGCCGTGCTGCCCATGGATTGGCTGATCGTCGTGAGGCTGTCGGCGGCGCTCTTCAACGCCTGGACGTTCTGGGCGATTTGGGTCACCAGGGCCCTGAGGTTCCCGACCATCCGGTTGAACGCCTCGCCCACCAAGCCGATCTCGTCGCGGGTTTTCATGTGAACTTCTTTTTGCGACAAATCCCCTTCCGCGAACTTCTGCGTGGCCCGCAGGAGGACCGCCAGGGGGCGGATGATCAACGTCCGCACCGATAGGGTGATCAAACCGGACATCAAAACCACGAGCAGGAAAATGATCCCGAAATATTTCGCGCGGCCCTGTTTCGCGTCCCGCATGGCGTCCGTCGAATCCATATGCAGGCCGAGGTAGCCGTTGATGGCGTGGCCCGCGCCGTGGCATTTCTGGCAGGAGGTCTCGTTGTAGAACGTCCACAGGTTCTTGACGTAGGCCGTGCCGTCCGGCTCGGTCCGCATGGCCTGGAACAATTCCTCCCGGCCCTTCAGGTCGCGGATCTCTCCGACGACCTGCCCGATCAGCGCCTTTTCCGACGAAAATTTCACGAGCCCTTTCTGGTCCGTGATGTAGATTTCCTTGACCTCCCGGATCGTGCCCACATCCTTGAGCATGGCGCGGATTCCGTCCATGTCGGCCAGGATCATGGCGTTCTTAAAAGAAGACCCCAGAGTGCGGCTCAGGTTGTCCGCTTGATGCAGCTGGTTCGCCAAAATCATTTTGCTATTGAGCCTGGTTTGATACCAGCCGAAGGCGCCCAGGATGAGGCCGACCAGTCCCAGCACGGGAAACAGGATTTTGAGCAAGAGGTTGGCGCGGATGGATTGGATCATTTTGCGTCATTTTATCCCCACTTCCCCCGCATTTCAATGCTTTATTTTCCCCCCGCCTCTGTTTTCCAAAATGATGATTTCCGGGAAGAAAAAAGAGCCGATGTAGAGGAAGACGTTCCAATCGGAAGCGTCCGTCCTCTTCGAGACGTCGAAAGCGAAGGTGATGGGGAACCTCTCCAAAATGAACGACGGCAACCGCAGGCCCGCCCCCACCGAATGCCGGATGTCCCCGGCCCCGAAACTCTCCAGGTCTCTCCCCCGCTCCCAGCCGTAGGCGGCGTCCGTGAAGACGGCGCCGTAGATGGCCTTCACCACCACGCTGGGAAAGATCCCGCCGCCTCCGCGGGCACGGGTGTAGCGCAGCAGCGGGTTCCACTCCAGCCGCCCCAGCGCGAACCGGCCCACGTGGCTGCCCGGCCCCCGGCGGGAAACGCCCCGCACACGGTCCGGCCCGCCGAGACGGAAGGATTGGCGGTCCGGCCCGAAGCTGGCGCCCGCTTCCCCCCGGACGAGCAGGGGGCTCTCCGTGCCGGCGGAGAAGAAC
>JACQPF010000229.1 GCA_016207625.1 Elusimicrobiota bacterium
GGCCTGGACGACCTGGTCCGCGCCCGTTTGTTGAAAGCCGGTTCCGGGAACGTCTCCGAGGCGTCCCCGGTGCCGACGTTGATCAACGTCCGCCACGAGGGCCTTCTGCGGGAGGCCGTCGCTTCTCTGGACGCCGCCCGGACGGGCGCCGGGAAAGGCGCGGCGGAGGAATGCGTCGCGTTGGACCTGAAAAACGCTTTGGACCGGCTCAACAGTTTGACCGGAGAGGGCACGACCGACGAACTTCTGGACTCGATCTTCTCCAGGTTCTGTATTGGAAAATAAAATGCGTTGGGAACGCCTCTTTCGGCGGATCGCCCCGGCCCTGCTCGTCCTCGGCGTTGCGGTCTCCGTTGTCCTTGCAAAGGGCCGAAGGCCCCCCGACCTCCATTTCACCGTTTCTCCCTCCACCGTGACGGCCGGACGGACCTTGACCGTTTGGCTTCAAACGTCCGCGCCGCTCAAAAACCCGTCCCTGACCTTCGGCGGGCGCCGGGCGGTTTTTTATCCTTCGGAGAACGGAACGTGGCGGGCGTTCCTAGGCGTGTCTTCCCTGGAAGACGCCGGCGCGAAATCGGCCCTCTTTGAGATGGAGTTCGCCAGACACCGGATTTTCCAAAGCACCGTGCCGTTCACGGTGGAGGCCGGTAAATACCCCTCCGGCCATGTCAAGATCTCGAAGGCTCTGGAGCAATTGATCGCCGGCGGACAAATGGAGCGCGACGCCCAGGTCCTCGAGCGGTTTTACCAACGGCCTCTTTCCAACGAAAAGCTTTGGTCGGGACGTTTCGTCCTGCCGTCGACCGGCGTATTTTCTTCCGTTTACGGGTCGCGCCGCTTGTACGGGACGGGCGACAAGCCCACCCCCCACACCGGGCTGGACATCGCCAACCGCTTCGGCACGCGCGTCACGGCGGCCAACCGCGGCGTGGTGGCCTACGCGGGCTGGCTGGACAGTTTCGGCCATTCCATTCTTTTGGACCACGGCCAGGGGATTTTTTCGTATTATTTACATTTACAGAAACTTATCGTACAACAAGGGGACCGGGTGGAGAAGGGAACGCTCCTCGGGGAGATGGGCGCCAAAGGGGTGGCCACGGGGCCCCACGTGCATTGGTCCTTCGTGGTCGCCGGCGAGCGTGTAGACCCCCTGGAATGGACTGAGAAAGAGTTCAAATGAAACAGCATGAACATAATTTGATCAATACGCATTCCAAATCCTTGTTGGGGTTTTCCCTGGCCTTGACCGGCGCCACTTTTTTCGCCGAGCTCTTCGGGGGGATGTGGGCCAACTCCGTCGCCCTGGTGTCGGACGCCGGGCATATGTTCATGGACCTCACGGCCCTCTTGTTCTCCCTGATCGCCGTGAAACTGGCGGAGCGCCCCATCACGGACCGCCGCACGTTCGGCTTGCACCGGCTGGAAGTCTTCGCCGCGTTCTTGAACGGTGCCCTGGTGACGGCCGTGGCGGCCTGGATCGTGTTCGAATCCCTCCAGCGCCTGAAAACGCTGCCCGCCGTGAAAACGGGGCCCATGCTCGCCATCGCTTTCGTCGGGCTCGCGATCAACCTCGTGGTGGCCTGGCGGCTGCACGATTTCGCGAAAAAGGACATGAACATCCGCGGCGCGTTCCTGCACGTGGCTTCCGACGCCTTGGCCAGCATCGGCGTGGTGACCGGCGGCGTCCTCATCCATTTCACCGGCGCGGTGGTCGTCGACCCCCTCATCGGCCTTTTCGTCGCCGGGATCATCGTGATCAACGCGTTCCGCCTCCTGAAGGATTCCATCCACATCTTGCTGGAGGGCGTCCCCAAGCACATCGACTTGAACGACGTGATCGGCGCGATCCGGTCCGTCTCCGGCGTGGACTCGGTGGAGGACACCCACGTCTGGACCATTTGCTCGCACATTTGCACCCTCTCCACGCACATCTCCGTCCACGCCGAAAAAATGTCCGACCAGCAGAAGATCCTGCGGGACATCAACGAAGTCCTCCGCGCGCGGTTCGAGATCTCCCATTCCACCATCCAGATCCATTCCGCCGGATGGAAAATCGCCGAGAGCGCTTCCCCGATTGCCTAACAAATGACGGATCGCCCTCGAGCGGGTTTCGCCCCTGCGGTCCTGGCCCTCTCTCTGGCATTCACGGTGGCTCTCCTTCACACCCTTTTGGCCTGGCGGTATTTCGCCCCCCGCCTGGACGATCTCCTTTCCGCCTGCGCCGTCTGGGGGCCGAACCTCGTTCCGGAGTGGCTCCGCCATTCGGGCCGCGTCCTGGGGGCGGCGGCGTTCTTTGTTTCCTTGCCAGGCCTGGGGGCGCGGCTCCTTCGCCGCTGGAAATATCACAGCCCGGAGGACGTCTTCGTTCAAACCGGCCTGGCCCTCGTCGTCTGGTCCACCGGAGGGCTTCTCCTCGCGGCGCTTCGGCTGTCCAGTCCTTCCATCCTCAGAGCCGTTTCGCTCGTCCTCATCCTCCTCGGTTTGTCGGGATGGAGGAAGGCGACTCTTCCCTCTCTCGAAAGGATAAGAGGCTTTGGAAAATCCCCCCTGGGATGGGCCCTTCTGGGGTTCGCGGGCCTCTACCTCCTCACCACCGTTGTGCCGGAAACTTTTTACGACGCGCTGGTCTACCACCTCGCCGTCCCCTCGGCCTATCTGCTGGAAGGCGGCCTGAAGGACCTTGCGGACATCCATCTCACGCGCCTTCCCGGCCTCCTTCAGACCCTCTACCTTTGGGGACTGGCCTGGAGCGACGATCGCCTCTGCAAGCTCATGAACTGGGGGTTCGGGCTTCTCTCCGCGGGGCTGATCGGCTCTTGGACCGCGAAACGATGGGGGGCCCAGGCCGGACGTTGGGCCGCCCTCCTCTTCTTGAGTTCGCCCATGATCGGCGTGAATTTATGGTCGTGCACCAACGATCTCCTGTGCGGATTCTTCTTTTTCCTGTCTTTCATCCTCTGGCTGGAAAGCTGGGAACCTTCCGGAGACCATCGATGGCGTTCCCTGGCGCTTTCCGGGTTCTTTTTTGGAGCCGCCGCGGCGTCCAAATACACGGCCCTCTTCGCCTGCCCATTCTTTCTTTTGGACCTCCTCGTGAAACGCTGGCGGGCCCGGCGGCCTTTCGGAACACCCGGTTTGATCTTCGCGGCGGGAGTTCTCCTCCCTCTTTTCCCCTGGTGGCTGCGCACGGGCCTTTGGACGGGGAATCCGTTTTTCCCTCAGGCGGCCTCCCTTTTCGGAGGGGACGCGCCCGGCAACATCGCGCTCCTCGCCGGATGGCGCGCGGACACGATGGGCGACGGGAACCTTTTCCACCGCTCTTTAAGCCTTGTGCGGGAAAGCTTGCGCGGAGTGGAAGAGGGACGGTTCGGGTTCATTGGGCCGGTAATCCTCATGCTCCTTCCCTTAAGCCTTTTCCTGACGCCCAGGATGGAGGTCCAGGCCCTTCTGGGGGGCGCCTTCGTTTCCTATGTCTTCTTCGTTTTCGTGTCGGGACGGATCCGCTACTTCATCCCTCAATTGGGCCTGCTCTTCGCGCTGTCGGCCGCGTCATTTTGGGATTATTCAAAGAGCGTCCTCGAGCAGGCCCGTTTCAAACCCCGGGGGCTCTTGAGGCTTCTTCCGCCGGTCTCTCTCGGCCGCTGGATGAAACGCCTGCTGGGTTTCGTGGTCGCTCTGAACGCCCTTTGGCTGATCTTGATCTATCAAAGGTTTTATCAAGGGTGGGATGTGGCCTGCGGCCGGCAATCTCCCGGCGACTACCTTCGGCAAGAGCACGTCGGCGTGTACCGCCACCCGTCCCAGGGCGCGTTTGATTTCCTTTCCTCCCAAACAAGCGGCCGGCTCTTTGTCGTCGGAGAGGCGCGGACGTACCGCTCGCCTTTTCCGGCCCGGGCGGCGGGCGCGTTCAACGTCCCGGTTTACGCCGAATGGATTCAAGACGATCCTTCTCCGGAGGTTTTCCTCCGGCGTCTTCAGAAGGAAGGGTACTCCCATCTCCTTTTGAACGCGACGGAACTTCGCCGCATCACGCCGGGCGAATATAAGGCGGACGCGTATTTGAAGACTCTCGGGCATGTCCTGGACGCGATCGCGCCTCCCGTCTACCGCGACAAGTGGACCATCCTCTTTCGCGTCCCGGATCCTTTGGAAGGGCCGGCCCGTTGATCCCCGCCTATTGGAAAGAGAAACGCCTTTGGGGCTGGGCGATGTACGACTTCGCCAATTCCGCCTTCGCCACCACCACTCTCGCCGTCATCTTCAACGTCTACTTCGTGCAGAAAGTGGTGCCGGCGGAGGGCTGGCGAATTTTTGGCGTCGCCGTTCCCGGAGCGGCGCTGTGGGGCTACACCGTCTCTCTCTCCATGTTCATCACGTTCTTTCTATCGCCGCTTTTGGGCGCGGCCGCGGATTTCTCCGGGCGCAAGAAGGCGTTCCTCTCCGTGTTTTGGGTCCTGGGTTTCGTTTCGGCCGGAAGCCTTTTTTTCGTCAGGCCCGGCGACGTGGGCCGGGCCATGTTCTTCTTCATCCTGGCCAACGTGGGCTTTGCCGGCGGGAACGTTTTTTACAACGCCTTCCTGACCGACCTTTCCCGGCCCGGCCTCATGGGCCGCATCTCAGGCCTCGGCTGGGCGTTGGGATACATCGGGGGAGGGCTTTGCCTGGCGTTCAACCTCCTCCTCATCAAGCTCCCCGGCGCTTTCGGCATTCCGAACGAGGGGTTCCTTCCGGTCCGCGCCTGTCTCCTCAGCGTGGGGGTCTGGTGGTTCGTGTTCAGCCTGCCTTTTTTCCGGTGGGTCCCCGAGAGCCCGGCCCGCGGCGCCGCGGATTCACGGTTGTCCTTCAAACTTCTCTTTGCGGGTTGGAGCCGCCTCAAGCACACGCTTCAACACATCCGCGATTACTCCAACCTCGTGAAGTTCATGGCGGCTTATCTCGTCTACAACGATGGGATTGAAACGATCATTTTAATGGCCTCCATCGTGGGCGCTCAGCTCTTGGGGATGAAACAAGACGAGCTCATCCTCTGTTTCCTCATGATTCAAGGTGTGGCCTTCGCCGGAGCTCTTCTGTTCGGATGGCTGGCGGACCGCATCCGCCATAAGCCCGTCATCTTCATCACGCTGGTCATCTACGCGGCGGTCCTCTTCTGGGCCTACGCCATGGACTCCATCCGGGAATTTTGGGCCTTGGGCGTCGTGGTGGGCCTGGTGCTCGGGGGAAGCCAGGCCGCCAGCCGGTCCCTCATGGCGCTCCTGACCCCGCCGGAAAAAAGCGCGGAGTTCTTCTCTTTTTATTCTCTCGTCGGCAAGTTGACCGCCCTCTTCGGGCCTCTGCTTTTCGGGTTCACCAGCCAGGTGTGGGGGTTACGGGGAGGAGTGCTGTCCCTGATGGTCTTTTTCGTCGTGGGAGGAGCGTTGCTGGCGTTCGTTCAAGAAAAGGAGTGACCGAGAAGGTGTTTTGCGAGCTCCCGGACGGGCCATTGTCCCGGGGCCATGGGTTTTCGCACGTATCCGTAACTGAGGCAGGACCCCCAGCGAAACCCTTCCTTCCGGCTTTCCCGTCCCAACGGCCCCATGGCGAGAAAGACGCGGTAACGGAACGGGGCTTTCCGGCAGAACTCCAGGAAACGCTCGACGTCTCCCCGGCCGCGCGGCATGACGGCCACCTTCCAAATGTCCCCCCGCAAACGCAGCGCCTTGCGGGCCAACCCCCGCAGCACAACGTCCGATGGCGTCCGGCGGAAATCGTGATAAGACAAAATGACGGCGCAGCCCTGCTTGCGCGCTTCCAGGACCATGTGGCGGTTGATGTCGTTGGCGCAGAGCTCCACGTCCACCGCGTCCACTTTCGAGAGGGAGGCGCGGAACAAGACCAACCGGTCCTGCTCCTTTAATCCGCGGGGGAACCGTCCTCCCTCCAGGCGGGAGCGGATCGTCAGGATCACCGGCCGGCGCACCGATTTCTGAAGCCGGCCCAGGAGCTCGCGCAGCGGTTCCGGTTTCAGCAGGTCCTTGGGAAAACAGTCCGCCCGGACTTCCAGGACGTCCGCCCCGTCCCGGACGGCGGTTCGCGCGTCGGACAACAAACGGCCGCCGTCGCCCAGGCTGGCCACCACGAGCGGCCTGCGGCTGAGCCCGGGAAAAGGCGCCCTCTTCCGAGAACGACGCATCATTTATTTGCCATTATTTAGAATTCGATCAGGAAGGCGTAGCGGAAGGTGTTGCCCAGGACCCCATAGGGGACCCACGCCGTGTCGAAGCGGAACCCGCGCCAGGTGAGGCCCATGCCGATGGAAACGCCGCTCAAACCGTCGGTCGGATCCGTGCCGGCGCTGTTGTAGCCGGCGCGGAGGATCCCGGCCAGTTCCCAGGGGAAAGGCTGCTCAAATTCGGTCCCCAAGCTGTATTGAAGGTCGTTGTCGTTCGGCCGGCGCAGGTCCAAGCCGATCCTCACGCGGTCCTCGAGGACCTTGTAGGCGGCCCCGGCGGCCACCGTCATGGGGAGCGGATCGCTCTCGTCCACGAACTTGAGCCCGGAGCCCGCCCTCCGGACCGCCAGAGCCAGCGTCAGGGGCCTGTGAGGCGTCTGCCACTGGCAGCCCGCGTCGCCGGAAACCCCCGAGGCCGTGCGCCCGTCCAACTCCTGGTTGATGAAGGTGGCGCTCAGGCCCGCCGTCCAATTCTCGCTGAGGGACGTCCCGTAGGAAAGGGTGTAGGCGGCGTCCAGGGAATCGAATGTGGAGTCGGCCGTGTCGTTGTCGGTCAGCCGTTTCTCAATGCCCTCGACTGAGAGAGACACGAACCCCACGCCGAGGGTTCCCCAGCCGAACGGGTAAGCCGCGGCCAGGAATTCGTAATCGGCTTCCTGGAACCACTGGGCGTGCATGGCCGTGAATTGCGGAGCGGAGAGGCGGCCGAGCCCCGCCGGGTTCCACGCCACGGAGTTGGCGTCGTCGGCCAACGCGGTGTAGGCTTCACC
>JACQPF010000230.1 GCA_016207625.1 Elusimicrobiota bacterium
ACGTTGGGGTACTCCGACAAGCGGAGGCCCAGTTTCTGAGCCGGCTCTTTGACGATGTAATCCATGTAGTCGCCCAGGCCGATTTTTCCCTCGGCATAAAGCTCGATCTTTTCATCGAAGGCGGCCAGGTCTTTGCCGTACACTTTCTTTTTCAGCTCTGCGAAGACCCGGGACAGGGTTTTTTCATAACCGCGCACTTTGTCCTGGTAAGGCAGAGTTTTGCGGTACGCGCTGATATTGGAAAGGTAGACGTCTTCCTTTTCAACACCCCAAAGGTCTGGCGCGACGGCGGCGGAGAGACCGAAGTGCTCGGCGCCCGAAATCATGCGCGAGCTCAAGACGAAATCCGACGCGTGGCGCAGGGCGTCCGGGTCGGGCAGGGCGCGGAAGGATTTCAGGTCGAAACCGCCGACGGCGCCTTCCAGGCCCACCAGGTGAAGGTCCGCCCGGGTTTGATAGGCGGACAGGATCTGCGAAATGTTTTTCTGGGCCTCGGGGATGTTGTGGACGTCCTGGACGAGCACCACCATAGGCTCTGCGTTCTGCTTCGAGAAGGACCATTTCTCCGCTTTCGACATCCGCGGGGAGAGATAGAAATCCTCGATTTCGCCGAAGGGCGTGGAGAGGGTTTGCATCCATACCGGGAGAGTTTTTTTACTCGTGGTGCGCGTGGACGAAGGCAGGGCGGGAAGACCGTCCTTGAATTGCGCCCGGGCCCGGGTGGAATAATCGTGCAAAACGTTGTTGTCGATGGGGAACGGGTTATCTTGGGACGCGGTGATCCGGGCGAGTTGGACGGGACGTTTGGTTTCGGAACGGTCCACGGGCTGGGCGGCCTCGGGACGAAGGCCGTTGACGGCGCTTCGGCGTTCCTTCCAGAAATTGGCTTCCGCCACGGGCGCGGCCACCGTGGTGGAGAGAAACGCGATCGCCGTGGCCGAGGCCACGGCTTTCTTGAAATTCCTTTTGATCAGTCCCATCATTGGAAACTCCTTAATAATATTTATGCCCAGTCCCGTTCGGATTTCATCTAAAGGATAAGAAAAGGCCTGTTAAACCGCCTTAATGAGTTGTAAATTTGTTGTAAACTTTTGCTCGCGTAAAAAAATCCGGTTCCCCATCGAGCCATGTTCCTATATTTCGGCCCGATGAGAAACCGGATTTGAATTTATACGGCGATTTATTGACCGACCGTTGTGGACTGTTGATAAAACCTGAGTTGTACGATCTTCATGCCGTTATTGTCGTATTCCCAGTAATAATTCTCGAGGGCGGGATCGAACAAGGACATGCGGTCCAACTTGCCGTCCCCATCCACGTCCGCGTAAACGGTGAGGAGCTCCTTACTGACGTTCGTGAAGGAACTCTTCCCCTTTCCGCGCACCTGCACCATCGATTCCACCGAGCAATACGTTTCTCCGGTAGCGGGATCCGTCGCGCAGGTGGTGGTTTCGGATTGTCCGCCGGGCTTTCCCAGCGCGCGCGCATAGACGGAATACGACGTGGTGCCCGTATTGTCCGGGTCCGGGTTGGGCAGCTGGAACTCGGCCCTCCCGTCCGTGCCGTTGCCGTCCAGCACTTCGAATTCTCCCTGCGCCAGCATGATCTGAGTGTTCCCTTCGAGCGGGACGAAGATCCGGTGCCCGCTCTCCATGGTCGCGGTTTTGTCTTTCGGGACGCCGATGATGTTGAGGTTGTAGTGGGGACCGCTGGGCGCTCCGCTTCCCTTCGTCGTCGCGGCCCAAAGCGGCAAGCCGACTTGGCTGAGGAGCACGGCGGCGGAAACGGCCATGGCAAACAATTGATTTTTCATTTTTCCCCCTTTATTACACGAGTACAAAGGAGTGGATCTCGCGTGACCTGGGTTTTTTGCAGGGAAAGGGAGTCGGGAATAGGAGAGCGACTAGGATTTGGGACTCATTTGCATTTTAACATCATTGGTTCAATGAATCAACACCGTCAGGCGTTTTGGCGCATGAGCTCCAAAGTTTTTAGGCTCTGCTCGACGCCGCTCATGACTTCCATGACTTTCGTTTCGGAGAGGATCACGTTCAGCTGGAACCGGATGGCCGATCGCCACTCTTCTTTCCATCGGCGGGCGTCCAGGGTGAAGATTTGGAACAGCCCGATCTTTTGGTTTTGCAGATAGGTCTTTTGGATGTGGAGGAGCATATCGCCGGGGGACAGGCGCCGGCCGGGCTCGAGGGAGAGGTCTTTGGCGGTGACGACCCGGAGCCGGCCCGACTCGGCCATCTCGCGGAGCTGGGATTCTTCGTAAAAGCGGCCTTGGGACCGGAGATCTTCGCTGATCTTTTCCACGACGGATTCCTGCAAGTCTTTTCCAGGACGGGAGTAGTCGTCGACGAAAACGGGCAGGAGGACGTTGCTCGCCCGCCCGGAAGAGTGCGCAGAGCGGATCGCACTCAACTGGCCGGCCAATTGGGCCAAGGCGCGCCTCTGTTCCGGGTTCCGCAGGTCGCCGTGGCCCGCGCTCATATCGAAGAGGGAGACAGACCAATCCTCGCCCCGGGCCGCGGCTTCCCACAATGGCGCGCCGTCTTTCACGATGACGGAATTCATTCCCTGTTGATGGGCCTCTTGATAAAGGGATTGCCATTCCCGCAAGATTTCCGCCGGCAGGGGGCGGGATGCGGCGGCTTCCCAAAAAGCCGCCAGCCGTTGAAACACCGCAACGCTTTCAGACGGCATGGTTTCCGGCGAGCGGTCACGCAGAGCCGCCTCTTGACCGTCTTTCCGGCCCATCCGGTCGATGATCCCTAAAATCATTTCTATTTTTGAGACGACAGGCTCGCCGGAGGAGTCCAGCCGTTCTAAAAGATCCATCAAATCGCTCCGGCGCGTTTGCCACAGGCCCCGGGCCTGAGTGTCCAGGAGGACGGCGGCGGCCCGTTCCCATTTTTCCTCCTGCTCGGCGCGGTCGAGGTAATGGACGGCTTTTAACTCGCGCGCCAGCTCCTGGCGCAGGGCGGCCGTCAAGCTTTCGATGGCGGAGCGGGGGACAGTGAAGGTGAAATTTTGGCCTTCAAACAAACGCGACAAAAAGAGGAAATCGAGCTCTTGTCCTAAATCCCGCCCCTCATCCGAGCTTGGGCGATGCGCGGACTGGAGAGCTTCGGCCAATCCGGTTCGGGACAAATTGAGCGGCAGGGGGAGGAGGGCCTCCCGCGCCTCG
>JACQPF010000017.1 GCA_016207625.1 Elusimicrobiota bacterium
CTTTATATATGGACGATAAAAATAAAGTTAACTATTATCGTTGGTTGTCGGGCGAGTTGCGCAGGAAATTGAAAAGACCCTATGTGCACATCCTATTCGGGGCGCGGCAAACGGGCAAATCCACGCTCATCAAATCTCTCCTTCCAAAGAATACCCTCCATTTCAATTTGGCGGATCCGGGCGAACGCACCCGCCTCTTGGCCGACCCAGGGCAGTTCATGGCCGCCTGCCGGTCTTTGCCGGAGGGTGGCGGCCCCGCGACCGTATTCGTTGATGAAGCCCAAACCGTCCCCTCTGTGTTCGACGCCGTCCAAGCTCTTTTTGATGAGAACCCGTCCCGCTGGCGGTTCGTGTTGTGCGGCAGTTCAGCCCGCAAATTGCGGCGGATCGGCGCCAACCTCCTTCCGGGGCGCTCTTTCCTTCACCATCTTTATCCGCTGACGTTGTCGGAGCATCCCGCCCGAGAGGGGCAAGGCGCCACCTCACATGTTTTTTCCCTTGCGTGGGCCAGCGCATTGGAGGAACGACGGCTCTTTCCGCCCGATGACCTTTTGACGCGCCTGGCCTTCGGGGAACTTCCAGGCATTGTCTCCGCCGACCCACAGGACCGTGCCGACCTCTTGAAAGCCTACGCCGACATCTATCTGGAAGAAGAAATCCGCCGGGAAGCCCTGGTAAAGGATTGGGGCGCTTTCGTACGCTTTTTGCGGTTGGCCGCGGCGGAATCCGGGCAGATCACCAACTTCGCCGCCATTTCACGGGAGGCGGGACTTTCTATTCCCACCGTCAAATCCCACTACGAACTGTTAGAAGATATGTTCGTCGGTCTGCGCGTGCCATCCTTCTCTAAAAGCCCTCGAAAAAATATCCTATCTACCCCCAAATTTTTATTCTTTGACCTGGGGGTGCGCCATGCGGCCGCCGGTTTAGCTCCCTCAAAAGACATCGTCCGGGCGGATCCGGGCCGATACTTTGAACAATGGGTGGGGTTGGAACTTTGGAAACGTCTTCACTATTCAAGAGAAGGTTCTCTTTATTACCAACGAACAAAAGACGGCGCCGAAATCGATTTCATCGTTGAGCATCGAAACCGCGTCATCCCCATTGAAGTGAAATGGACGGAACACCCCACGTTACGCGATGCGCGCCATTTGCTTCCATTCCTGAAAGAGAACGCAAAAAATGCGCCGCAGGGATTTGTTGTTTGCCGATATCCCCGCCCCCTCAAACTGGCCGGCAATGTCACTGCCATTCCATGGTTCGCCCTATGAAACGCGCCCAAAAAGAACAAAGCCTATATGCGCCTCTTCCCTAAGTTCCTTGTTGTTTTCCTGCTGGTGGCGCTGGTGCCTTTGGCGTTTGTGGGGTGGCGGCTTATTCGTGAGACCGAAAGCACCCTGCGCGGCATGAGTTATGCTCTTCACAAAGACATGGCGGACGGCGCCGCCCTCAGGCTCCACAACAGGCGGGAATCGATTCATAATGTTTTCCTCTACGCTTCTCAAAACCCGGAATTCCTCTCCTCGAACCGCAAGGACCGCCGCGCCGCGCTAGAGACGTTGTCCAACGTCGACCCGGCCATTGAATCGGTGTTCCTTTTCGATGCCGTCGGGCGGCCGATCGATTCTATTCAGAAATCAACTTTTGCGACGAGCGCGGGCATCGCCGATTGGGCGCCCGTGCGAAAACAACTTCTCCAAAACGGGTCTTATTGGGGCCCGCCGGAGCGCGCTTCCGACGGCGGAACACGCATCGTTTTTGCCGCGCCCATCGAATCGAGGCCGGGGTGGATGTCCGGGGTTCTCGCGGCGCGGATCGATTCGCACGCCTTTGGACGCGTTCTGAGCGACTCCGTTCCAGAGGAAGGCAGTTTCCTTTACGTCCTCGATTCCCAGGGACGGCTGGTCACGCATTCGTCCGGGGAGGACGTCGCCTTGCCGGCCCAGCCCGATCCGCGCCTGCTCTCCGAGGCCTGGCAGGGCGGTGAGCGGCCGGGCCTCCTTGGGAACAATGCGCTCATCGCCAAGGCGTTCCTCCCCGGCGTAAATTGGACGGTGTTCCTGGAGCGGCCCACGTCCCTGGCCTTTCGCGGCCTCATTCAGGCGAGGAACCGGCTTTTGATTTCTCTTCTGTTGGCGGGCGCGGCCGCCGCCCTCTTCTGTTTTGCGACAACGCGTTACCTCGTGCAGCCCCTCAAGGAACTGCGGCAAGCGGTGCAAAAAATGAAATCGGGCGATTTCCGCCGCCACATCACACGGCGCTCCCGGGACGAGTTGGGAGACTTGGCGGATGAAATCCGCCAAGCGCAGATCGACCTGGAGAAAAAAACCCGGGACGCCGTGCTCGGTAAAATGGCCAGGCTCATCGGCCACGACCTGCGGATCCCCCTGCAAACCGTCAAGAACTCACTGGACGGGCTCCGCTCGCACGTGAAAGGCCTGGACGAACGGGGCGAGAGATACTTCCGGCTCATCCTGTCCGCCGCCGACGACGCGGAGGAATTCATCGAAAAAATCCTCACGGTGGGCCGCGAGGACGCGCTCATCCTCAAACCCGCTTCCTTGAATGAAGTTGCGGAATCCGTCCTGAACGCTATGAAGTTCCGCGACGGCGTGAAAGTGGAATTCCGTCCCGCGCCGGATTTGCCCCGCGCCCAGTTGGACGGGAAGGCCGCGCAAAGGGCCCTCGCCAACGTTCTCAAAAACGCCCATGAGGCGGTGGTCGACGACTCCGGCGGGAAAATAGCGATCCTGACCCGGCCGGAGGAGGGCGGGGTTTCCATCGCCGTTTCCGATAACGGTCCGGGAATTCCCGAAGAGAAACGGCGGAGGCTCTTTGAAGAGTTCTCCACGAAACGGGGCGGATCGGGCCTGGGGCTTTTGATCGTCAAGAAAGTCATGGACCAGCATAAAGGCCATGTGCGGATTGAAAGTGCGCCTCACCACGGGACAACCGTCGTTTTATTCTTCCCCATCCGGCCGTAAACAAGTAAAATGCCACTCACACTATCAATAAAACGCACCAACGATGCCTGAAAAAAGCCTTTTCCCCATTATTCTCTTCAGCGCCTTCATCCTCCTCACGGCCAGATGGATGCCCCGCAGGGCCCTGCGCCGCCCGGCCCTGATCGGCGTGCTCACCGTGGGCCTCATCGTCTGGGGCCTCCTCAGCTTGAAATCCCTGCCCGTGGAGCTCATGCCCAACATCGCCTCCGAAACGGTGGCCGTCACCGTGAACGTGCGCGGCGGCATGCCGCCCCACGACGTGGAGACCCTGATCATCCGCCCCATGGAGGAAGCCCTCGGGGACATCGGCTCCCTCAACAACTTGTTCTCCAGCGCCAAGAAAGACCGCGGTGTGGTGACCCTTTTCTTCAAGCCCGGAGTGGATATGAAGGTGATCACCTCCGAGGTGCACGAGCGCATGGAACGGGCCATCCCCAAGCTCCCGCCCGAAATCGAAAAACCCGTCATCGCCCATTTCGAGGAATCGGACTCCCCCGTCTACATCGGCGCCATCACCAGCCCGCGGTTTTCTCCCGAGGAGATCCGCAAAATCGTGGACGAGCGCATTAAAGACAAGCTCCTCCGCGTCCCGGGCGTGGCCAACGTGGAGGTGGGCGGAGGCCGCGAAAGGAAAATATTGATCGAGGTGGACCGCGACCGCCTGAGGGCCTATGGGCTCTCAATCCAGCGGGTCGTTTCGCTCCTGGGGCGGCGGAACGTGGCCGTTCAAGTGGGAAGCGTTGAGGGGAGCCAGCGGGTTTCCCCCATCCAGCTTGTGGGCTCGTTCAAGAACGTGTCGGACATGAAAAAAGTAATGGTCTCCAGGGACTCCTCCGGCGGCATGATCCTCCTCGAAAACATCGCCGCCGTCAAGGACTCTTATATGGAGTCGGAGAGCCTCTCACGGCTCAATAGCCAGTCCGCCGTTTCATTCTACGTCCAAAAAGAAACCACCGGGAACACTCTGCAGGTCGTTCGCGGTCTGGAGCAGGCGCTGGACGAATCCTGGCGGGACCTGCCCGCCTCCATACGGAAATCCCTGGAGCGGGTCACCGTGTCCGACCAGGCCGTCAGCATCCGCTCGGCCATCGCTTCGGTGCGGATGTCCCTGGTGACCGGGGTGCTTTTGATCGTCCTCGTTCTTTGCCTGTTTCAAAGCGCCCTCCCGCGCACCCGCCGGCTGGCCGGAGCCACCCTGGGGGTCCTGCTTTTCTTTTTATCCGTCAGTGCCATGTTCCAAATCAGCCAGGCGAGCGTGGAAATCCCCCTCATCCTCGTATTGGGGGCTTTCGTTTTCCTCGCCGTTTTCAATCCGGACCTGCGGCCCTCTTTCATCGTCGGCGGCAGCATCCCGCTGTCGGCGCTGTTTTGCTTCCTCCTGTTTCAGGCTTCGGGCATCACGTTGAACGTGATGAGCCTCTTCGGCCTGGCCCTGGGCATCGGCATGCTTGTGGACAACGCCACCGTGGTGTATGAAAACATCATGAGCCGCTTCAAGGAGCATCCCGAGCTCCCCCGCATGGAAACCGCCCTCAAGGCCACGGAAGAAATGGTCATCCCCCTCATCGGCGCCACGGTCACAAACGCCGTTGTGTTCGTGCCCTTCATGTTCCTTTCCAAAGACATTCAGCGCCTCTATATGGACGTCGCGGCGGCGGTGGGCGCTTCCCTCTTCGCTTCCATGGGCGTCTCACTCACGGTGGTGCCCCTCCTCACGGCATTCGTGGCCTTGGGGAATCCCTCAAGCTCCTTTGGCTTCTCAATCAAACTGAATGGAAAATGGAGCCGTGCCGCGGCGGCACTCCAGTCCGGGCAACGGTTGTCCAATACGATTTGGGATTTCCTGACCCGCCTTTTGAATTCGTTTTACCGGCGGATCCCGTCAATGATGTCGTCCGCCCAATCGAAACCATTTTTTCAGAAGAGTTGCGCCTTCGTCTGCAACAAGCACTTCGCCCGCGAAGCCGCCTGGATCGTCGCCGTGCTGTTCGCCGGGCTCTGGCTCACGGGTTTCAAAGGAAGCTCAAAATCCATTTTCATCGGCATCACCTCGGCCACGATTTTTGCCGGGTTCCTTAGATTCCGCGGCTACGCCGGCGTATGGGAAACGCTCCTCCGGAAACGTTTTACGATCCTGGCGGCGGCTGGAGCGCTCACCCTGGCTTCTCTCATTATCCTCGCCTGGGGCATGGAAAGGGACTTTCAGACCTCGGGCGAGCTGGACGAGTTCGTTATTTTCGTCGAGCTTTCCAGCGGGGCCAAGCTGTCCGTCTCGGACGACGTCGTCAAGGAAATCGAAAAGGCGATCGGGCGGATCCCCGAAGCGGCGTCCAGCATCAAGACCCTCGTTTCACGGGTTGAGGGATGGTCTTCCAAACTTTACGTGACGTTGAAGCCCCGGGCGGAACGTAAGCTTTCCACGCAAGAAGTCGTCAACTTGCTTCGCCAAAAGCTTGAAAACGTCGGCCGCGATAAAGACGAAAACGCCTTCATCCATTTCTCCAGCCCCCAATCCGGCCAGGAAGTCACCGTGCAAATCACGGGACCGGATTATTCCGTCCTGGAGCGGCTCGCCCAGCAGGTCACCGCCGGCCTTGAAAAGGTCAAGGGCCTTGAGGACGTGAAAATGCGATACCGCCCCGGCCGGCCCGAGGTGCAGGTGGTGGTGGATCCCGACAAAGTCAGCCGCTATGACCTGTCCGTGGAAGACGTGGCCGAAACCGCCCACGCCCTCATGCGGGGCCTTCGCGCCACCACATTCCGCACCCAGGGAAACCAGGTGGAAACCATCGTCCGCCTGCGGCTGGAAGACCGGGAAACCCTGGCCTCGCTCGTCGACCTGCCCATCTTCGTGCAAGGCCAACAGCTCCGCCTGGGGAACGTGGCAAGGATCGAAATGGGCAAGATGCCCAACGAGATCTACCGGGAAAACAAGCAAAGGCTCATCCAAATCACCGCCAACCGGGCCAAAATCTCCCTGGGCCGGGCCGCCGAAGAGATCCAAAAGAGCCTTCAGCAGATCCGTCTGCCCTTGGAATATGTGGCTTCCATAGAGGGCGACTTCGAGGAAATGTCGCGGAGCCTCCGGCAAATGCTCTGGGGCGTGCTGGTGATGGTCCTCATCGTGTATTTGGTTCTCGTCCTCCTCTTCGAGTCCCTCCTTCAGCCGTTCATCATCATGGCCACGGTGCCGCTTTGTTTAATCGGGGCCGTTTGGGGTCTGGTGCTCCTTAAGATTCCCGTCACCACCGGCGTCATGGTGGGGCTTATGATGTTGGGCGGCATCGTGGTGAACAACGC
>JACQPF010000224.1 GCA_016207625.1 Elusimicrobiota bacterium
GGCACGGGCATCCGCTACGCCAACGAACAGATCCGGCGCAAGGCCGGCAAGGCGGCGGTGGGCGCGGCGGGCGGAGGAGCCAAGAAATGAGCATCCAGATACTTTCGAAACGTTATGAGTTCCGCAAGATCCGCACACGAAAGAAAATCTTCGGGGTCGCCGCGAAGCCCCGGCTCTCGGTCTATCGTTCCTCCAAACACATTTACGCTCAATTGGTGGACGACGAGAAAGGGACGACCCTCGTGTCCGCTTCCACGTTGACGCCGGACCTGAGGGCGTCCGCCAAGACGGGGGCCACCATAGAGGCCGCCAAGGCCGTCGGGAAGTTGATCGCCGAGAAAGCGCTCAAGGCCGACATCAAGCAGGTGGTTTTTGACCGAGGGGGACACCCCTACCACGGCCGCATCAAGGCTGTGGCGGACGGGGCCCGCGAGGCGGGACTGAAGTTTTGATTAAGCCGGAAGCTGAATAGAAAAGGAGTTCATGTGGCGCGAATCGATGCAACCAACCTGGATTTGAAAGACACCGTGGTCGCCATCAACCGCGTGGCGAAAGTCGTGAAGGGGGGAAAACGTTTCTCCTTCAACGCCCTCGTGGTCGTGGGGGACCAAGCGGGTCACGTGGGAGCGGCCATGGGCAAAGCGCGAGAAGTGCAGTCGGCCATTCAAAAAGCCGTATTGCACGCGAAGAAATGCTTGATCAAGGTTCCTTTGAAGGGGACCACGATCCCGCACGACGTGACAGGGATCTTCGGGGCCGGCACGGTGCTGCTGAAGCCGGCCGCTCCGGGAACGGGCGTTATCGCCGGAGGCAGCGTCCGGGCGGTGCTGGAGGCGGTGGGAGTGAAGGACGTCCTCACCAAGTCGTTGCGGACGGCCAACCCGTTCAATGTCGTGTACGCCACCCTTGAGGCGCTCAAGAATTTGCAGACTAAAGAAGACGTTGCCCGTCTCCGAAATAAAGAAGTCGCAGCGATCTAAAAGACATCCGACAAGATTTGAGAGGTTCCTATGGTACGTTTAAATGAATTGAAGCCCGCTCCCGGTTCGCGCCACCGCCGAAAGATCGTGGGTCGCGGCGAGGGAAGCGGTCACGGCGGAAAAGGATCCACCCGCGGGTTTAAAGGCCAGACCGCCCGGTCGGGCGATAAGTCCATGCGGCCGGGGTTTGAGGGCGGACAGATTCCTTTGATCCGCCGCATCCCGAAACGGGGGTTCAACAACACCGCGTTCCGCAAGGAATACAGCCTTGTGAACGTGGGGGACCTGGAAGCCCTTTTTGAGCCCGGCGCGGCCATCACGCCGGAGGCGCTCCGCGCTTCCCGGTTGGTCAGGAAGAAACTCCCGGTCAAGATCCTGGGCGATGGGGACATCCAAAAATCCTTTCAAATCTCGGCCCACGCGTTCTCGGAAAGCGCCAAGAAAAAAATCGAAAAGGCCGGCGGTTCCGCGACGGTTCTGAAATGATTTCATGAAGTCCTTCGCGGATATTTTCAAGATCCCGGAACTGCGCCGCCGCGTCTTGGTCACCTTGGGCGTGGTGGCGATCTATCGGGTGGGGGCCGCCATTCCCATCCCGGGCATCAACGCCGAAGCCCTTCAGCAGCTCTTTCAGCAACAGGCCAACACGCTCCTCGGGTTTCTGGATATTTTTTCCGGCGGCGCGCTGGGACGCCTTTCGATCTTTTCCATGGGCATCATGCCCTACATCAACTCGTCCATCATCATGAGCTTGCTTCAGGGCGCGCACGTGATCCCTTATTTGGATCGTTTGGCGAAGGAAGGCGAGCAGGGCCGCAAAAAGCTGAACCAGTTGACGCGGTATTTCACCCTGATTTTGGCGGTCATTCAGTCCTTCGGCCTCACGACGCTCATCATGCGGATCCCGCTCCCCGGCGACATCCCCGTGGTGAAAGAGCCGGGCGGCTTCTTCATTTTCGTGACGGTGCTGACATTGACCACGGGAACGATATTCGTCATGTGGCTGGGCGAACAAATCACGGAAATGGGGATCGGAAACGGGATCTCCATCATCATCTTCTCCGGCATCGTGGACGCCTTGCCCCGGGCCGTGAAGAACTTGACCATGGACGTTTTCCAACTGCAGCAGCGCAGCTTGTTGGGCGCCGGTTTCCTGTTGATCCTTGTCCTGATCGTGACGGGACTTGTGGTTTGGGTGGAAACGGCTCAACGCAAGATCCCCGTCCAATACGCGAAGCGAGTGGTGGGCCGGAAGATGTACGGCGGGGCGAGCACGTTCTTGCCTCTGAAAGTGGACCAGTCCGGGGTCATTGCCGTCATTTTCGCGGTGTCGCTTTTGTCCGTGCCGGTGACCATCGCCTCCTTCGCCCAAAACGCGGGGTGGGCGGCGAAGATCACGGAATGGTGGAACCAGGGCACGTGGTGGTATGAGGCGCTCTACGCAGGGCTCATCATCTTTTTCTGTTATTTTTACAACTCCGTGCAATTCAATCCGACGGACATGGCGGAGAACTTGAAGAAGTGGGGCGGCTTCATCCCGGGGATCCGGCCGGGGGACCCCACGGCGGCGTACATCCAGAAAGTTCTGGAGCGGATCACGCTGGGCGGCGCTCTGTTCGTGGCGGCCCTGGCGGTCTTGCCCGATTATCTCCGGCGGAGCTTCAACGCGCCGTTCTTTTTTGGAGGGACGTCCATCCTCATCGTGGTGGGAGTGGCGCTGGACACCATGGGACAGCTGGAATCGCATTTGATCATGCGCCACTACGAAGGGTTCATGAAGCAGGGACGCATCAAGGGCCGGTGGTTCAACGTCGGAGCCTCTTGAGGCGCGGCAGAGCGTGAGACGGAACAGGAATGGAGCGTTAACGTGAACATAGTGCTTCTTGGAGCGCCGGGGTCCGGAAAAGGCACTCAGGCCGCGCGGTTGTCGCACCGATACGGCATTCCCCACATTTCCACGGGGGACATCTTCCGCCATGAGATCGCCCAGAAAACCGAGTTGGGGCTGAAAGTGGAGGAATACGTCAAGTCCGGCCGGCTCGTGCCGGATGAGTTGACGGTGTCGATCGTCTCGGGCCGTTTGACGAAACCCGATTGCGGACAAGGTTTTATCTTGGACGGGTTCCCCCGCACGGTGGCCCAGGCCGAGTCCCTGGACGCGTATTTCACTTCCGCCAAGCGGCAGCTGGACAAAGTGGTTTACCTCCAAATGACCGAGTCGCAGGCGGTGGAACGGCTCTCCAGCCGCCGCCAGTGCGAGGCGTGTGGGCAGATCTACAATTTGAAGTCGCAACCGCCGAAAGAAGCGGACAAATGCGACACGGACGGCGGCACGCTCTTCCAGAGGGAAGACGACAAGCCGGAGACCATCCGGAAACGCCTGGTCGTCTACAACGAATTGACGGAACCGTTGATTTCCTATTACCGCGGAGCCGGCCTCCTGCTGACCGTCAACGGCGGTCAGGGCGTGGACAGCGTCTCGAACGAGGTCTACGCGGCCCTGGACGGACTGGAACCGCGGCCGGCGTGACGGGCCCCCATTGAATCCGACGTCCTCCCGCCGCATCGAGCTGAAATCGGAAAAGGATTTGGAGCACATGCGGCGCGCAGGCGCCCTGACCGGGCAGGTGTTGCGGGAGCTTTCGCGGTCCATCATCCCCGGTGTCAGCACGATGGAGCTGGACCGGATGGCGGA
>JACQPF010000225.1 GCA_016207625.1 Elusimicrobiota bacterium
AGGCCAAAGCCGCCTTTGAAAAAGGAGAGGTCAAAGAGGCCGGGATCTTCATCCGGAAAGGTGTCCGGCTTGGCCGTTCGATGGAATGGCTGCAGAGCAACTTCGGGTCCCTCTGGAGCCAGTGGGGTGCGAAGCAAACGTCGCCGGAGGATTCCCGGGCGGCTTTGATGGAAGCCCGCCGATTTTTTGAAAGGACTTTGGCGATCGATCCCTATTTCGCCCAAGGGCATTTCGGCATGGGGTATGTGCGCTTGCAAGAAAAGAGGTATCGCGAAGCCGCGGCCGCTTTCGGTGAAGCGGCCAGGACGCGGACGGACTGGCCGGAGGCGCTCTATATGCAGGGATTGGCCTATACGTTTTTCGGTTCACCGGAGAGCGCCCGGGAGCCCTGGGAGAGGTTTTTGGCTCTGGAGCCGGGTTCGCCTTTGGCCCAGGGGGTGAAAGAAACTTTGGCGGGAAACCAATAACAAAAGAGCGGTCACGTCCGTGGGTGGGAAATGGACGTCACCGCTCCTTTTGTTAGGCGGATTGGAAATCGGACAGGGAAACGAGCATTGTGTTTCGTTTCCCTGTCATTGGCTAGCAGCCACAGCCGGGGCCGAACATGAGGACCTCCCTTATGTGAGTAGACGTCATACAACTCTAACAGATCGCTTCCGAAAAGGTTCCCAACAATAAATTATATTTTTTGAAACCGGTGCGTCAGCGTGAGCAGGCCGACGTAAAAATAACCGAACAAGAAAACACCGATAAACGGCAGGGCCCACCAATTGGACGTGGCCAAACTCCAATACAGTGTCAGGAAAAAATAACCGGCGATGGCCGTTTCCGCCAGTCCCAGGCTCCTTCCGGAGGACCGGTAGCGTTTGTTCCGCCAGGGCTCTCCTCGGTTTTGGATGTTGAACTTGGCCGTGCGATGGAAGTCCGTGCGGATGTCGAAAAGCGCTTCCCAGACCGCGCGGCTGTTGTTCAGGCACATCCCGGCGCCGAAGGCCATGAGCGCCGGGATGTCCCGCGGGGACATCCGATACACGCGTGTCCGGTTCTCTTTTTGGGCCACCAGATAGAAAAGGGAAAGAGAGACACAGGTCAATAGGAACGCGGCCAGCTCAATCCAATTGACGACGGCCGGCCAGCCGAGATAACGGCGGGCGACCAAGCTGGGGAGCAGGAGGATCGAGAGCATCAGCATGAGAGGATAGCCGATGTTGGCCGTGAGGTGGACCGTGCTTTCCATCTTGACGAAAAAGGGCAGCGGGCTTCTCCAAACGGAGGGCAGGATCTTTTTGGCCACCTGGAGCGCCCCTTTCATCCAGCGGTGCTGCTGCGAACGGAAAGCGCCGATGTCCACCGGGAGTTCCGCCGGGCAAACCACATCCGGAAGGAAAACGAATTTCCAGCCTTTCAGTTGCGCGCGATAGGAGATGTCCAGGTCCTCCGTCAGGGTGTCGTCCGTCCAGCCGCCCGCCTCCTCAATGGCCTTGCGCCGCCAAATGCCGGCCGTGCCGTTGAAATTGAAGAAGGCGCCGGAGCCGTTCCGGGCTGCGTGCTCCAACAGGAAGTGACCGTCCAAATACAAGGACTGAAGCTTCGTGAGGAGGGAGTATTGCTCGTTGATGTGGCCCCAACGGGCTTGAACCATGCCCACGCCGGCGTCCGCGAAGCGGGGCACCGTTTTCCGGAGGAAGTCCGGCAGAGGCAAAAAATCCGCGTCGAAAATGGCGATGAATTCTCCCCGAGCGCTTTGCAGGCCGTTGGCCAGGGCGCCCGCTTTGAACCCCCTCCGGTCTTTCCGGTGAACGTAGTCGATGTCGTACCCGAGGAACCGTTTTTCCCGGACTTTATTTTGCGCGAGGAGTTGTGTCTCATCCGTGGAATCGTCCAGAAGCTGGATGTGGAGCCGGTCCTGGGGATAATCCATGCGGCAGACGGCGTCGATGAGGCGTTCCACCACGTAGCACTCGTTGTAAAGGGGGAGTTGAATCGTGATTTTCGGCCACTCGCGCGGCGGCGGTGGCGGCGGCGGTGGAGGCGTCCGCATGCAATGACGCCAATAGAGATAGAGGATCCAGTACCGGTGCAGGCCGTAGAGGGAAAGCACGGCCAGGATCGCGATGTAAACCGTCACAACGATGAATGGAAGCATGATGGGCGATGACCTTAAAATTGCTTGATCAAGAACTGTATTTTCTTTTTCAAAGAGTCCGGGCACTGGCAGCAGCCGGCGTTCCTGAGGCGCTCCAAGAGGCGCTGCTCAAATTCATAACGGGAAAAGCAGGAGCGGCAGTTCTGCAGATGTTTTTTGATTTCCGTGCCCCCATCCGAGGGGAAATCATTTGAATGGATGTATTCATAAAGATGGTCAAGAACGTCTTCGCAGTGGCTCAAAGCACGCGCTCCCTGTCAGGATTTTCTTCGGACGGCCGACCCGACCTGGAAACCGTCCGCCAGCAAACCGGCCTCTTTGGCATGCGTCCAGAGCGAGGATTGAAGCATTTTCCGCCCGCGGGCCAAGCGTGAACGCACGGTCCCCAAAGGGACGTCCATCGCCTCGGCCACCTCTTGATAGGAGAGGCCTTGAAGATCATACAAAATCACGGCGGCCCGGTATTCTTCAGGCAGCTTGTCCAGCGCCCTCTTGAAGTCCTCGTTGGTCATTTGCCCCACCACGGACTCCACGGGGTCCGCATGAAAGGACCGGGGCTGCTGAGTCAGGCGGTTGTAAAGATAGAAATCCTCGATCCGGTCGTAGGCGTCCAAGGAGACGCGCTCCGGTTCCCGGTGTTTTTTTCGGTAATTATTGATGTAGGTGTTGGTGAGGATTTTGTAGATCCAAGCGCGGATGTTGGTGCCGGGCTGGAACTGGTCTAAGTTCTTCCAAGCCCGGGCATAAGCGTCCGCCACAAGGTCTTCCGCCGCCTCGGGGTTGTGCGTCATCCGCAAGGCCACTCCATAGACCTCATCCAGAAGAGGCAAAGCTTTTGTTTGGAACTCGTCTTGACGCGCGTTACGCATGGCCGTCCTCACCTGAGTGTATCAATTCTACGGAGGGGAAACAACGCGCGTGCCGCAGGACCGCCTCTGGAACGCAAACATGGTAAAATAAAATGAAGGCCGTTTCAGGAGGCCCTAATGCGGAAGAAAAAACCGGAAACGTTGAAACCGGCCGACGTTCGCAGAAAACCCAACCGGCTGGTCCACGAGAAAAGTCCCTATTTGCTCCAGCACGCCGACAACCCGGTGGATTGGTATCCCTGGGGAGAAGAGGCTTTTGAAAAAGCGAAAAAAGAGGACAAGCCCATCCTCCTCTCCATCGGGTATTCCACGTGTCATTGGTGCCACGTGATGGAGGAAGAGAGCTTCAGCCGCGAAGAGATTGCCGGTACGATGAACCGTTACCTCGTCTGCATCAAGCTCGACCGGGAAGAGCGGCCGGACATCGATCGGATTTATATGACCGCCGTTTCCGCGATGACGGGCGCCGGGGGCTGGCCGTTGAACGTTTTTCTGACGCCGGACCGGAAACCGTTTTTCGGAGGAACGTATTTCCCGCCGGAATCCCGGCGGGGCCGGGCGAGTTGGCCCCAAATCGTGGAATACATCGGGCAAGCCTGGCGGAACCCTGAAGAGAGGCGCAAGATCTTGGAGTCCGGGGAAGGCATGGTCAAGGCGCTGGAACAGCACCTTTCACGGCCGGGCGCGAGCGAGGACGTCGGCGAAGCGGCGTTGCGGGCCGGTTACGAATCTCTCCGGGATTCGTACGATTCTGAATGGGGCGGATTCGGGGAGGCGCCCAAGTTCCCCACGCCCGTCCACCTCGGCTTCCTGTTCCGGTACCATGACTATGCCCGGAGGAAAAAGGGCCTGGAGGGCGATTCCCGCACCGCCCTCGACATGGCCTTGAACACCTTGCGCGGCCTGGCGCGCGGAGGGATCCGCGACCACGTCGGCGGGGGATTCCACCGCTACTCCACAGACCGCCGATGGCGCCTGCCCCATTTCGAGAAAATGCTCTACGACAACGCCCAACTGGCCGTCAATTGTTTGGAAGCGTACCAAGTGACCAAGGATGACGGCTTTGTCCGCGTGGCCAGGGAAACCTTGGACTATGTTCTGCGTGATATGACCCACTCCGAAGGCGGTTTCTATTCCGCCGAAGACGCGGATAGCTTTCCTTCCCCTGTTGCGGATGACCGAGCCGTGGGAGGCGAGGAAATGGTTGGAGGGCGCCAGCCCAAAAACCATAGCTTTCCTTCCTCTTTTCCCGCGACGGACGCCGAACGGAAACGAGAAGGCGCGTTCTACGTGTGGGAGAGGGACGAGGTCCATGACGTCCTGGGCCCCGAAGCCGGCGAGATCTTTTGTTACCATTACGACCTCTTTCCGGACGGGAACGTCGGGGAAGATCCCTTCGGTGAATTCCCGAAGAAGAACGTCCTCTACGTCGCCCATCCTCTCGAAGACACGGCCCGGAAGTTCGGCCTGACGCCGGAGAGCGCCGCGCGGACCCTCGCCAACTGCGCGCGGCTTTTGTCGGAGGCCCGCGGGATCCGTCCCCGCCCGAATCTGGACGATAAAATCCTGACGTCCTGGAACGGCCTCATGATTTCGGCTTTCGCGAGGGCCCATCAAGTGATGGGCGATGGGCAGGATTTGGATGCGGCCGTCAAGGCCGCCCTTTTCCTTCAAACGCGCCTTTACGATCCGCGCGCGCGCCGGCTGTACCACCGATGGCGGGACGGCGAGCGCGACATCCCCGGCTTGGCGGATGACCACGCCTTTCTCTCGCAGGGCCTGATCGACCTCTACGAAGCCTCGTTCTCTCCCGTCTGGCTGGATTGGGCGGAAACCTTGATGGAGACCATGGTGGACCGCTTCTATGACGCCGCCCACGGGGGGTTTTTCAGCACGGCCCCCGGACACGACAAGCTTCTCCTCCTGCGCGCGAGAGATGAGTTGGACAACGTGGAGCCCTCGGCGGCCTCGGTGGCGGTCCTCAACCTCCTGCGCTTGGCGAGGCTCACCGACCGCCGGGATTTCGCCGACGCGGCCGAGAAATCGATCCGCGCCTTGGGCCCGTCCTTGCGGGAGAATCCCCGGTCGTTTTCCAACATGTTGTCGGCCTTGAGTTTCTCCCTGTCGGAACCCGTCCAAATCGTTCTGACGGGAGAGCGCACCTCTCCCGGATACCAGGAGATGCTCCGGGTGATCCATCGCTTTTACCTCCCCAACAAAGTCCTGCTGGAGGTGAACGGCGGGCCGCTCCACGACGTCGTGTCTCGGCGCCTGTCGTTCTTGAAAGGCCGTCCCGCTTCGCCAAAAGGCGCCACGGCCTACGTCTGCGTGGGATATTCCTGCCGCCGGCCGGCTGAGGATCCGAGCACTTTGGCGGAACAGCTCCGCCAGCTCTAACCGGTCCCGATCGTCGATAAATTTGCTAAAATATTCGAATGTCGCTGAAAACCGTCTATTTTGACCACAACGCCACAACCCCCGTGCGCCCCGAGGTGTTCGAGGCGATGCGGCCCTACTTGTCGGATGGGGAATCTTACGGGAACCCGTCCAGCCTTCACGCGCTCGGGCAGAAGGCGCGCGCCGCCGTGGAAGAGGCCCGGGAGAAAACGGCCGCGTTCCTCGGGGCGGCGGATCCGTCGGAGGTCGTGTGGACCTCCTGCGGGACGGAGTCGGACAACTTGGCGGTAAAAGGCGCCGCGTTCGCCCACCGGTCCTAGGGCCGCCACATCATCACCAGCGCCATCGAGCATCACGCGGTATTGAACACCTGCCAATATCTGGAGAAAGAACACGGTTTCGAAGTGACCTATCTCCCCGTGGACGGAGAGGGGCTCATCCGGCCTCAGGACCTCGCGGCGAGCCTCCGCCCGGACACGATCCTGGTCAGCCTCATGTTCGCCAACAACGAGATCGGGACCGTCGAGCCCATTGAAGAGCTGGGCGCTCTTTGCCGGGAGAAGGGGGTCCTCTTCCACACGGACGCCGTGCAGGCGGCCGGAAAAGTTCCGTTCGACGTCAAGTCCTGGCCGGTGGACATGCTGTCCATTTCCGGGCACAAGCTTTGCGCGCCCAAAGGGATGGGAGCCCTCTACATTCGTCGGGGGACCCGGCTGCATCCCCTCCTGCAGGGCGGTTCCCATGAGAAGAACCGGAGGGCCGGAACGGAGAACGTGGCCGGCGCGGTGGCCCTGGGGACGGCGTGCGAGTTGGCGGGAAAGGAAACGAAAGCGGAGGAGGCCCGGGTCCGCGCGCTGCGGGACCGCCTGGAGAAAGGCCTTTTGGACCGCATCCCCTTCGTGCGCATCAACGGCTCGGTGTCGCGGAGGCTTTCCAACACGCTCAACCTGTCTTTCGAATGCGTCGAGGGAGAATCCCTGGTGCTGGCGCTGGACCAGGCGGGGTTCACCCTCCACCGCGCCGACCTGCCGGGGATCGCCGCGTCCACGGGGTCGGCCTGCGCCTCGGGGATCCTGGAGCCGTCCCACGTGCTCGCCGCCATCGGGGTCCCGCCGCAGCTCGTGCATGGGAGCGTCCGTTTCTCACTGGGACATTTCAACACGGAGGCCGACGTGGACGTCGCCTTGGACGTCGTCCCCGCCGTCGTCGAACGTCTGCGGACCTTATCGCCCTTGTGGGAAGACAAGCTCGCGTCCTCCCCCCCGTTGCCTCAGGCCTCGTGATTCCGCGCTGACATGTACTCCGCCCACGTCATGGACCATTTTCAGAATCCGCGCAACGCCGGGGATTTGCCCGGCGCGAACGCGGTGGGCTCCGCCGGCAATCCCTCCTGCGGGGATGTCCTGCGCCTCTATTTGAAGATTGAGAACGGCCGCGTCGCTCAGGCCTCGTTCAAAACCTTCGGCTGCGGCGCCGCCATCGCGACGTCGTCCATCCTCACCGAGATGGTCAAGGGGAAAACCGTGGAGGAACTGAGAGCGGTCACCAACGCCCAAGTCGTGGAAGCCCTGGGAGGCTTGCCGCCCTTCAAAGCGCATTGTTCCGTCTTGGCGGAGGACGCCCTCCGGTCGGCTCTGGCGGATTATTCCAGCGGGAACGGAGCCGGGTGAAGGAGATGCGCAACATCGTCGTGGCCATGTCGGGCGGGGTGGATTCTTCCGTCGCCGCGGCGCTGCTCAAAGAGCAAGGCCATCGCGTGATCGGCGTCACTCTCCGGCTCTTGCGGCAAGAGGGTGGTTTCGGCTGTTGCGGGTCCACGCGGGACACCGACGACGCACGGACCGTCTGCGCCCGCCTGGGCATCCCTCATTACGTGTTGGATTTTTCGGACGTTTTCCGGGAACGCATCATGGACCCCTTCGAGAAGTCCTATCTGGCGGGAGAAACGCCCAACCCCTGCATCGCCTGCAATCGGTACGTAAAGTTCAGCGCGCTCCTGGAGAAAGCCGTGGCCTTAGGCGCGGACGCCGTCGCCACGGGCCACTACGCGCGCGTGGTGCGGGAGGAAACGGACCGCGGCCCCCGGTATCAACTGTACCGTTCCGTCGACCGGCGGAAAGACCAGTCCTACGTCCTCCACCACCTCGGGCAGAAAGAGCTCTCGAAGATCATTTTCCCCGTCGGCGAGATGGCCAAGCCCGACGTGCGAGAGGCGGCCCGCCGCTGGGGCTTGCCCGTCGCGGACAAGCGCGACAGCCAGGAAATTTGTTTCGTGCCCGGGGCGGACACGGCGGCATACCTCGCCTTCCGGTACCGGGAGACCGGGGTCGAAGCTCCGGCGCTCGGGCCGGGAGAGATCCGGGACATCTCGGGCCGCCTGCTGGGACAGCACAAGGGCGCGGCGTTCTACACGCGCGGGCAGCGCCACGGGCTGAACCTCTCCGTCGGCAAACCCATGTACGTGGTGGACGTGGACCCCGCCACGAACACCGTCGTGGTAGGGCCCGACGAAGAGACCCTCTCCGGCCGTTTCTCGGTGAAAGACGTCCATTGGACCTTGGAGGCTCCTTTCGTTGAGTTCGATGCGGAGGTCAAAATCCGGTCGCGCCACGAGGCGGCGCCGTGCCGCGTCCTTGTGCGCGAAGACGCCTTGGATGTGGAGCTCAGGGAACCGCAGCGGGCCGTGACGCCGGGCCAGTCGGCGGTGTTCTATGACGGGGACCGGGTGTTGGGGGGAGGAACGATCTCCGTTTTTGAGAAACCGAATACGGCTCGCGCCGTTTCGTTTTGAGAATGCTAAAATGTGCATTGGTATTATTATTCTGAGGAGAGCTATTTTTGGGAACTATGTTTTGGGGATTGGCCGGGCTGCTGCTGACAGGGAGTGTGATTTCCCTGCTGCGCCGCTTTGAGGAATTGTCACGACTGGAGGTCCAAATCGCCGGCGTGCGCGCGACCCTGGAGAGCCTTTTCCGCCAGCGCAGGGAATATGTGGACGTCTGGTGCAGCCTCTGCGGGGAGTCCAGCCTGCTGGCCGGCCACATGACCGCTCTCAAGAAGGCGCTTTCCGACATTTCCCGGTCTCAGAGGAAACGGACAAGTCCGTCCCCGAGATCGCCGGATCAGGCGCTTTTCCTCCTCCGGCTCGAGAAAGAGAGCCATTTGGGCCGGCTCATCCGGGAGGCCTACGCGGACTTCCTCACTCAGGTTTCCGAAGAGGGCCCCCATCAGGACTTCTTTCGTCAATACTTGAAGACCTTTTTTCAATTTGAAAACGACATGGGCGACGCGCGCGAGCTTTATCAGGATTCCCACCAGGCCTACCAGCGGGGTTTGCAGGGCTGGAGGGGCCGGCTCTTTTATTGGTGGAAGCGCAAAATGGAGTCCGTGACGTCCCCGGTGGAGGAAACCGCCGCTCCGCCCCGCTGGATCGGCGGCGCGTCCACGTCCATCGTGCCCTCTTCGTCCTGACCATGCCCTCTTCTCCTGAGTTTGACAAAATTTGTCGGGGGGTGCAGCAGGTCATCTCCGAGACCGAACTCCAAACCAAGCTGGCCAAGGGCCGTCCCCTGCGCGTCAAGCTGGGCGTGGACCCCACCGCTCCGGACCTCCATTTGGGCCACACCGTCGCCCTGAGCAAGCTCCGCCAGTTCCAGGATCTGGGGCACAGGGTGGTCTTCATC
>JACQPF010000035.1 GCA_016207625.1 Elusimicrobiota bacterium
CCTCCAAAATAGATCACCTGCGGATTCAACGATTTGATCCGCGTTAAAAGCGCCTTGAAATCCTTGTCGCCCACTTGGATCCCGTCGAACGAAAGGGTCTTCCCCCCCAGCGCCTCAAACCGTTTGCGAAACTCCTCGGCGATCCCCTGGCCGTAGGACGTCTTGTCGTGGAGGATGGAGGCGTTTTCGAGCTTGAGCGGGCCGCGCACATAGTCCGCGCCGGCGGCGCCCTGCACGTCGTCCGTGGTGTTCACCCGGAAAACGTTGCGGGGCCAGCGCCATTTCTCCGACAATTGCTGGCGCGTCAGTTCCGGATTGGATGTGGCGGGGCTCATCATGGGCAGGTGCACGCGCGCGTAGACGGCGGACGCGGGGATGGAGCAACCGGAGTTGAAATGCCCCAGCACCGCCACGATCCGGGAATCGGACACGATCCGGTTGGCCACGTTCACCGCTTCTTTCGGATCGGACCGGTCGTCGAACTCCACGAGGCGGATCTTGTACTCCGGGAAACGGCCGCTGGAGTTGGCCTCATCGACGGCGAGGGTCGAGGCCCGGCGGAGGCCCTGGCCGAGGACGGCGATGTCTCCCGTGAGGGGCAGCGCCAAGGCGATCCGCACTTCCTTCTCCCCCGGCTTGCAGGACGTGAGGAGAACCATGGGCATAACGAAAAAAACGATTTTCTTCAGATTCGTCGGCATAGGGAGTCCTTTTTCGAATATTATATCTTTTTAAATCTTTAATTCCCTTTGAATGGCGTCCAACGTCGGCGCGATGGTCCGGGGGCGCGGGACCACGGCCATGGCGCGGTCCGGGTCCTTCAAGCCGTGCCCCGTGAGGATGCACACCACCGCCGCCCGCGAACGGGAAAACGCCTCGTCGGTTCTCGCATATTTCTTGAGGCCGGCGACGCCGGCCGCGGAAGCCGGCTCACAGAAAACGCCCTCCAGCGACGCAAGGGCTTTGTAGGCTTCCAAAATTTCTTCGTCGGACACGGCGTCGATCCCTCCGCCCGATTCATCCCGCGCGGCCACCGCCTGCTTCCATGAAGCGGGGTTTCCGATCTTGATGGCGGTCGCGATGGTCTTGGGGTCTTTGACCGGCTCGCCCCGCACGATGGGGGCCGCCCCCTCGGCCTGCCATCCCATCATCTTCGGGAGCTTCCGGCTTTTGCCGTGGGCCCGATATTCCTTGTAGCCTTTCCAATAGGCGGTGATGTTGCCGGCGTTTCCGACGGGCATGAATTGATAATCGGGCGCGTCGCCCAGAACGTCCACGATCTCGAAGGAACCGCTCTTCTGGCCTTCGATGCGGAAGGGGTTGATGGAATTGACGAGCGTGATGGGGCTGGTCTCGCTGACTTGACGGACCATGGCCAACGCGTCGTCGAAGTTCCCTTGAACCGCGTAGACTTCGGCCCCGTGGACCAGCGCTTGGGAGAGCTTTCCCAAGGCGATGTTGCCGTCGGGGATCAGGACCACGCAACGGATTCCCGCCCGCGCCGCGTAGGCCGCGGCGGAAGCTGAAGTGTTCCCCGTGGACGCGCAAATCACGGCTTTGGAGCCGTCTTCGACGGCCTTGGTGAGAGCCATCGTCATTCCCCGGTCTTTGAAAGATCCGGTGGGGTTCATTCCCTCATACTTCAAATACACCTGCAGGCCGGGCGCTCCGGCCCACTCCGCGATGCGCGGGGCGGGGATGAGCGGGGTGTTGCCCTCCGAGAGAGTGATGACGCGGGTGCGCTCCGAAACCGGCAGATATTGACGGTAACGATCGATAATTCCAGTCATAGATCTTCTATTCGCAGATGCACCGCTTTGCGGCGGGTGATGGGCAACTGGTTGCAAACTTTGAGCGCGGATTGCACCGCTCCTTCCGCCGCCTGATGGGTGACGATCACGATCGGAACGCCTTTCGGCTGGGACTTGCCTTTGCGCACGAATTCCCCCGGCTCCTGATGGACCGAGGCGATGGAGACATCGTTCCGGCCCAGGACGCCCGCGATCTTGGAAAGGACGCCGGGCTTGTCGACGGTGGTGAAGCGAAGGTAATGGCGGCACTTGATGTCGCGGAAGGGAACCGGCTTCAGGCTCTGGCGGCCGTCATAGGAGACGTAGGGAAGCTCCCCGGCCGTCCCATTGGCGACGTGCCGCGCCAGGTAGACCACGTCGGACACCACCGCGCTGGCCGCCGCCATCTGCCCCGCGCCTTTGCCGTAAAACATCACGTCGCCGACGGCGTCCCCGTGGACGAAGATGGCGTTGTACTCCTGGCTGACGTTTGCGAAAGGATGCGTGGCCGGAATGAGGGCGGGATGGACCCTCACGGAAAAGCGGCCTTTGGTCAACGCCGCGATCCCGAGGAGCTTGGTCACCAGGCCCATGCGTTTCTGCGCGAAGCGCACATCCCAGACATCCAAGGAGGAAATCCCCTCCCGCGTGACATCCTCCAAGCGAACCCAGGTCCCCGACGCCAGGGAGGCGAGGATGGCGATCTTGTGCGCGGCGTCCACGCCTTCGATGACGAAGGCGGGGTCGGCCTCGGCGAAACCCGCCTTCTGGGCTTCGGCGAGGGCCGCGCCGAAATCCAAGCCTTCGGCGGTCATGCGGCTGAGGATGTAGTTCGTCGTCCCGTTCAAAATACCGTACACCCGCTCGATGTGGTTCCCGGCGAGCCCTTCATATAACCCTTGAATGACGGGGATCCCGCCCCCGACGGCGGCCTCGAAATACACGAGCACGTGCGCGGCGCGGGCGGCGGAGAAGACTTCGCCCCAATGTTTGGAGAGGAGGGCCTTATTGGCCGTGGCCAGCTGTTTTCGCGCTTGGATGGCGGCCAGCACGATGGTGCGGGCCGGTTCATATCCGCCGATGAGCTCGATGACCACGTCGACGGAAGGATCCCCGATGACGTCTTGCCAGCGGTCGGTCCAGCGCGGCTTGTGGACACCGGGAGCAAGGGGCCTCTGGACGCGGTCGCACACCCAGGCGAGGCGCAGCTGGGCGCCGACTTTCTCCTCAAGGAGGCCGATGTTTTTCTGGAAGATCTTCACGACACCCTGGCCCACGGTGCCGCACCCGATGAGACCGACGTTGACAACCGGTTTTTTGTTCATGATAGGGGAAGCGCTTAAATTTTCTGGGCCGGCTTGGACGCCGAGGACCGGCGCTTGCCGTCGGCGTTCGGCGCGCCGCCGGCGGCGCCTTTCTTCAAGAACCTTCGCAGCCGGAGGATGGCGTCATAAAAACGGTTGTCATGCGTGACCAGCGCCATGCGCACGAACCCTTCGCCCGCTTCGCCGAACCCCGCGCCCGGGGTGGTCGCGATCCCGGTACTCTTGAGCAGTTCCTCGCAGAACGCCAGCGATCCGTTTTTGCGCCACGGTTCCGGGATGGGCGTCCACACGTACATGGTGGCCTTGGGCAAAGGCGTGATCCAGCCCAGCTTGTTCAGCTCGGTAACGAAATAGTCCCTCCGGCGGCGGTACACCTCCACCATCTGACGGACGCAATCCTGGGGCCCTTCCAGGGCGGCCACGGCGGCCAACTGCAGGAACGTCGGCACGCCGTAGTCCACGAAAGCCTTGAATTTTTCCAGCGGCGCCAAGAGCTCTTTCTTGCCGCACACCCAACCCACGCGCCAGCCCGCCATGTTGTAGGTC
>JACQPF010000235.1 GCA_016207625.1 Elusimicrobiota bacterium
CTTTACAACAGCGGCCGGCTCACCGTCTCTGAAACCACGGTTGAGTTGAACAAAACCACCGTAACGGTGCGGACCGACATTCGTTACAACGAAAATGGCCAGATGATCGGCTACACCGATACCACCAACGACTCCGAGAACGGCGTCGTCAGCCAAGTCACCACCGCGACCCTGACCTACAACGCCATGGGGCAGGTGGCGACGCAAAGCTCCTTAACTTTCACTCAAAACGATGACGGAAGCTGGAGCCGTTCGGAGTCCCTGTTAACCAACACCTACGATGAAAAGACCGGGCTTTTGATCGGCGTATCCTCCTCGGGCTCGTTCACCTCCCAAGGCGCCCAGGTGTGGAATGAAAATCCGGACGGGTCAAAGACCCTCGTTTGGCCCCCGGTGACCACGGGGACCACTCGTCAGTATTTCGGTGTTGTAAACGGCCAAGCCCGGCTCCTCACCCAAACGACGGAGTCCACGTCCACCAGCCCGGATGGGGTTGTCAGCGAAAGTGTCACGAACACGATTTACAGTTACAACGAACTGGGCCGCATGGTGGGGGCCCTCGCCACCGGGCAGACGGTGTCGAACGACAACGGGAACATCTCCACTTCGAACAATATCCAGATTTTTACCGTCATCCAGGGAGAAACAAAGCTCCTGGTGAGTTTCTCAGACACCCTCACCGTCAACTTGGACGGCTCCGACAACCACACGTGGATGACCGTTACGTACACGTATGATGACCGGGGGCAGGTGACCGGCGCCTCCGGCTACGGGCATTTTGAGGGCCATGAAAGCGGTTACACCGATCCCGAACACACATGGCACGACGGTTGGGTGGACGCCGACGGAGACGGCAAGCTGGACTATGAGGGCGTGGACGCGAATGGGGACGGAGTCGTCAGCAAGGACGAGGCCTCGGACGTGGACGGGGACGGGACGATTGAGAGCGAAATCACGGGCCCCATCGACCACCTCGTCGATCCGGCGGAAGTGATTTGGACGGATGTGGATGGGGACGGGGAGGAAGACCCGGCCACCTTCGGCGTGACGGGGACCACGACAGGGGACATCGTGCAGGTTTATGAGAAAATCGGCCGGGAGATGCGGCTTGTTTCAACCACCTCCACTTCCCACTCGGTCAACATCAGCGGTTCCGTGACGGACCAGACCATGACCACCACCTACACATATGACCCCGCCGGCCGGCTCACCGGCGCCCATTCGGACGGGAACTTCACAACCGTCACCACCGTTTGGACAGACCCGGACGGCGACGGACCCCAGAGCGGAAGCCAGGTCACCGGAAGCATCACCACGGGGACCATCACCCAGGAATACGACGTCATCCAGGGCGCGGCAAAGATCACCGAGTCGACGTCGATTTCCGATGCCACCAACGCCAACGGCAGCACAAGCCACACGGAGACAACCGTCCACTACCGCTACGACGCCTCGGGGCGGCTCACCAAAGCCTGGGGCGAAGGCACGTTCAACTCCACGGACTACGGCTGCACGACGGACCCCGTCACCGGCCAGCAAACCCTTGTGGTCATCAACCGGACCCAGGGGACGATCATCCAGGATTACGTCATCATCAACGGCCAGGCGCGCCTGAGCTCCAGCCGCACCGAGACTTTCGCTCTGGACATCGGAACAGGCCGCATTCTTGTCCCCGGCGAGGACCGGTACGCCCATTCTATTTCCGTCGTATATTACGTTTACGATTCCAACGGACGGCTCACCGGCGCCTCGGGTTATACGGACGCCCAGTCCAACACCCAGGTCTGGAGCGATCCGGACGGGGACTTCGACCTCCCTTCCGCGGAGGATGGCTGGGTCCTGCAGTCCGATGGGAAATGGAAGAAGGTCATTGAAAATGCCGATGGGACGCGCATCGAGCAAATCGCCGACCAGGCGGGGGGCTCTTGGGACGTGTCCATAACCGTCACCGACGCCGAAGGCCGGACGACCACCGATACCGTGACCACGGGCCGGAATGAATCAGGCCATTGGGAGAACCAAACAACCGTTTCCCACACCGTCAACACCTACGCCCTCATCGCCGGACAGGCCCTTGTGATCGGCTCCACCACCCAATCGACGACGGTGACGGGGGGAGGGGTGTCGGTAACGGTTTCGATGAGCGTCGTCAATTACCGGTACGACGCCAACGGCATGCTGGTGGGCGCGAGCGGGTTCACCAACAGCACGACGACAACGGAAGTTTTGACCGACGTCGGTGCCAAGGACGTCGATGGGGACGGGAAGATCGACATCCTTGCGGAGCGGGAAACACAAGTCACCACGGCGAAAACGGTCAACACCTATGCCGTCATCGCGGGACAGGCCGTTGTCCTCAACTCCGTGACGAATTCCACCACGATCTCCAACGGCGGCACCAGCGTGACGACTTCCCAGTCGATCGTGAATTACCAGTATGACGAAAAGGGCCTCCTCCGGGGCGCGACGGGATCCTCCTCGAGCACGACCACCGGGCAGGTCATGCAGGCCAAGGATCAGAACGGAGACGGGAAGATCGATGAGGACGACAGGGTCAACGGCGAATTTGAGTATGAGCAAAAGGACGTGGTCACGACATCGTCGACGACGAACACCTACGCCCTCATCATGGGCCAGGCGCAGGTGATCAAGTCCGTAACGGATTCCGTCTCCGTCAGCGGGGGCTCCACCACCACCTCCCACAGCGTCGTCGACTACAAATACGATTCCCGCGGCAAGCTTGTCGGCGCCTCCGGCAAGACCACGAGCAAGACCGAAACCGAAGTCCTCAGCATCAACAATGAGACCGGGCTTCAGGAAAAACAGGTTCAGATCACCTATTCGGAGTCAATCAACACCTACGCCATCATCTGGGGCCAAGCGGTGGTGACGAAGTCGGTCACCACATCCCAAACATATACTGGGTATACGGAAATCGTGGATGGAGTGCCTGTCGACGCCAAAAACGTCACTTACAGCAGCTCTGTTACCAATTACTCATACAACAGCAATGGCCAACTGACCGGCGCCACCGGCTCTTCCGACAGCACGACGGTCGGCAAGGTGATGCAAACGAAGGACCTGAACGGCGACGGCAAGATCGACGAAAACGACCGGAAGGATTTGAACGGCGACGGCAAGATCGATGAAAACGACAAGAACTCCAAAGGCGAGTATGAATACGAGTATGAAGAGAAAGACGGGATAACGATCTCCCATACGGACAACGTCTATAATGTCATCTGGGGCCAGGCCGTGGTCATCCAATCCGTCTCGACCTCCGAGACCTATTCCGGGTACCAAGGGAAGGACCTCTCCACCTGGACGTCCTACACGAAATCCACTTCCGTCACCAATTACCAATACAATAATAACGGGCAACTGACCGGCGCGAGCGGCTCCTCGGACACCTATTCCTTCACTCGAAACGCTGATGGAGCGGTGAAGCCGACGACCGGCTTGAGAAAAGACGATCGGCCGTCCTCCATCCCATGGCCACCGGGAGTCGGCCTGGACGAGAAAATCACCTTGACCGTTTCTCATACGGACAACACCTACGCCATCATCCTGGGCCAAGCCGTTGTGATCGGTTCCACCACGAATTCAACGACCTATTCCGGCTACGCCGGGCGCGACTTGTCCACCGCGAAAAACGTCACGACGACGGTTTCCGTCACGAACTATGAGTACAACGCCCTCGGACAGTTGATCGGGGCGAGCGGTTCTTCGGAAAGCGTAACCGTTGGGAAAGTGATGCAGGTGAAGGACCTGAACGGCGACGGCAAGCTCGACGAAGACGACCGGAAGGATTTGAACGGCGACGGCAAGCTCGATGAAAACGACAAGAACTCCAAAGGCGAGTATGAATACGAATACGAGGAGAAAGACGGCATCACCACCTCGAAAACGGTCAACACCTACGCCGTCATCTGGGGCCAAGCGGTCGTGACCCAATCCATCACGACCTCAAAGACGTATTCGGGGTTCGAAGGGAAGGATCTGTCTTCCTGGACGACCTACACCGAGTCCCGCTCCGTGACCTCTTATCAATACAACGCCCAAGGGCAATTGACCGGGGCTAAGGGCTCCTCGGATTCCGTGACTTACACCCGAAACGCCGACTCGGGAGAACCGGGCGAGGCCAAGCCTCCCACGAACCAAATTGTCGGAAAAGGAGGGTTTTTTGACACGATCTTCGGGTCGATTCGTAAGGACGCGGCGATCAAGATCGATCTTCCTCCGGCGAAAGAAGGCGAGACGTTCACCATCACCACCTCACACACGGAAAACACCTACGCCATTCTCTGGGGTCAGGCTGTGGTGACGCAATCCGTCACGACATCCAAAACCTATTCCGGCTACACCGAGAGGGACATAGTCACCGGTGAGCCCACGGACCCCGCCACGGTGACGACCACCACGTCCGTCACCAGTTACCAATACAACAAAATGGGCCAGTTGGTCGGCGCCACGGGATTTTCAAACAGCGTCACGGTGGGGAAAGTGATGCAGGCGAAAGACCTCAACGGCGACGACAAGATCGATGAAAAAGACAAGGTGGGCGGCCAATTCCAATACGAGGAAAAAGACGGCATCACGACCTCGGAAACGGTGAACACCTACGCCGTCATCTGGGGCCAGGCCGTGGTCACCCAATCGGACACCCGTTCAACGACCTATTCCGGGTTCGAAGGGAAGGACTTGTCAACCTGGACCACTTTCACCGAGTCCCATTCTGTGACCCGTTATCAATACAACACCTTCGGACAACTGACCGGCGCTTCAGGATTCTCCGACTCCGTCACCTATACGCGCAACGCGGATGCGGCCAAGAACCCGATCTATGCGGACCCCTCCGTCTCCGATCTCCCGGCGACGGGAAGAATGCCGTCCCTCGGCATCCGGCTCCCGGCAGGCGATGAGACGGTCACCATCACGGTTTCGCACACCGAGAACACCTACGCCATCCTCTGGGGCCAAGCGGTGGTCACGGGATCGGTGACGACCTCAACAACTTATTCCGGATACACCGCGGTGGATGGAAAGGGCGTTCCGCTGGACGCGGCCAACGTC
>JACQPF010000252.1 GCA_016207625.1 Elusimicrobiota bacterium
CTCCTCCTCCGGCCCGCGCCCGGATCGGACATCGCCACGGCGAGCCCCCCCGTTAAAACGGCCGAGAGGCCCAATGAAAAAACGAATACGCCGCCCCCCGGCCACTGGTGAACGGTCGAGAGAGCCAAGGCGGAAAACGCCGCCGCGCAAAAAGCGAAAAAGATCAAACGGAAACGATGGATGTGCCAGTGGACTCGCGGGATTTCGTTGATGAAGAGCATCAAGACGAGGAGGGCGGCCCAAAGCAGAAACCAAATGACGGCGCGGTCCTTCAAGAAGAAGATCGCGTAGGCGTTGAGCAAGTACCCGTACAGGAAATAATACAGCTCCTCCTGATACGACCAGGCCCAGGAAAGAACCATTCCCGGGCGCCACACGCCGCTCCGCTCCCATGTCCGAGACACGAGCAGGACGGCCGCGCCCGACAAGAAAGCCAGTTGGATCGCCAAGCTGGCCCAGGTGTCCCGGCGGACCATCGGAAGCGCCTCCAACAGAAACCCCGCCAAGAAAAACAGGATGTTGTGGAAGCGAAGAGGCAGGGACAACCATTTACGAGGATGTAACCAACGGTTCATTTAATGGCGATCTCAAAAACCGACGGCGAGGGCTTCCCGCAGGCACCTAGGCCGGAGGGCGGGCCGTGGCTGCCGGAGGGAAGTCCTCGTTGGCGGGTTTTGAGATCTTCCTTAGAACTCAACTTTGGGAACCTCTCCGGCACCTTCCGCGGACTTGAAATAGGCGTCGGAGGTCTTGAACCCGGTCAGGCCGGCCACAAGGTTGGAGGGGAACCGGCGCGTGATGAGGTTATACTCCCGCACCCGTTCGTTGTAGCGTTTCCGCTCGACGGCGATGCGGTTCTCGGTGCCGGCCAGCTCGTCCTGCAGGGCGAGGAAGTTTTGGTTGGCCTTCAAGTCGGGGTATTGCTCCGCAACCACCAGAAGACGGGCCAGCGCGCCTTCCAGCCCCTGGGCCGCTTGGACTTTTTCGCCGGTCGTTTTCGCGGCACCCCATTGGCTGCGCAGGCGGGTGACTTCCTCCAGGAGGTTCCGCTCGTGCGAAGCGTAGCCTTTCACCGTGTTCACCAAGTTGGGGATCAGGTCGTAGCGCCTTTGCAATACGTTCTCCACCTGAGCCCACGATTCGCTCACGGTTTCCTGGGCCTGAACCAAACGGTTGTATTGCGTGAGGCCCACGCAACCCGGGATGAGTACGAAGACCAGCAACAGACCTCCCAAAATCCCCAGAGCCGCCCTTAATTTCGTCGACATTTATTTTCTCCCTTCGGCGTGGAGGTGGCTGTCCACCGCCTCCAGCACGCGTTCGATCGCTTTTAGATACCTCTCAAAAAATTCTTCGGGCTCGATCCTTATTTTTTGCCCCTCCTTCATTTTCTCGAGGGTCAGGAAGACCTCTTTATCAAAAGGAACATGCGTCGCCAAGGATTCCATGGCCGTCCGCTTGCGGGCCGGAACGTCTTTTTGGAACAGGCGCAGGCTGTTCCGGAAAAGGACCAGGAACGTGGAGAGCGAGCCGATCATCAGCTCGGTCAGGTCGCGGGGGTTTCCGGCGGCCAGGAGATAGCGCTCCCGGAGCTGGAGCCATTTCCCTTTCAATTCATGCTCCAGCTCCAGGCGCAGGAAATGGTCATCGATGGCGAGCCCTTGAAAAGGGTCCTGCCCGAACAAGATTTTATGGGAATCGCGGATGTCCGAGAACTCCATGGCGAAAGCGTCCGTGGAGCGGGCGAAACTCTCCGGAGTGAAGAACAGCGGCGGCGGGTTCCCCTTCTTTATCCAGGCGCGCGTCGTTTTGGCGAACGCTTTCAACTCCGGCAAGCCGGCTTTCTCCAAAAGGACCAGGACGTTGTAATCGGACCGCTTGCCCGCGTGGTCTCCCGCGGCGGCCGAACCGTAGAGAGCGACGGATTTTAAAGTGTCGCCATAAACGGCCTTGAGCTCTTCGGTCAATTGTTCCGGTGTCATATTGTTCCTTTCCTTTTGCTTGTCTTTCACCAACCGCGGCTGGCGCCGCCTCCGCCGGAACCTCCCCCGCCGAACCCTCCGAACCCTCCGCCGAACCCGCCTCCGAAGCCTCCGCCCTGGAAACGGCCTCCGCCCGACCGACCGCTTCTGAGCAAAAGCAAAAGAAGCAATGGATGGCGGACAAAAAACAGGACGGCCACGATGAAAATGATTCCGAAAACCAGATTTGAGACTCCGTCGGCGCGGCCCTGAGGAACGGCTCTTCCCCCCGGCAAAGCCCCGGAGAGCTGAACCCCCGCGTTTTCGGCAATGACGCCGGCCACGGCGGCGGCCCCTGAAAGAAGTCCCCGTCCCATGTCGCCCGAGCGAAAATGCGGGATCATGTATTCATCGATGATCCGCCCGCAAAGAGCGTCCGGGAGGATGGGTTCCAGCCCGTAACCCGTCTCGATGCGTACCCGCCGGTCCTCAACGGCACAGAGGATCAGCGCGCCATTGTCTTTGTCTTTTTGGCCGATGCCCCATTCCTTGAACAGGTCCACCGCGGCCTGTTCAATATCTCCGTCCTCCACCGACCGGACCGTGGCAACGGCCAACTCGGCTCCGGTTTTTGTTTTCACCTCATCCAACAAACCCTCGAGGGCCTGCCTCTGGTCCTGCGCCATGACCCCTGCGAAATCGTTTACCCAGCCCCGCGGAGCCGGCCACCTGGCCGCCCACCCGGCGATATGGATTCCCATAATCCATGCGAAAACGAGGAGGACCCCTTTGTTTTTGAAGTTTCGTGCAGACATGGAACCATTGTACTAAAATGATAAAATGAATACGTCGCCTCTCCGCTTCGTGTTTTTGCCTGTTTTCCGTACGTTTTCTCCTGACAAGTTCCGGACCGGGTTCCCCTGATAAGGAGGATAACTCATGGAAAGCAAAGCGAAATTCTTAGGCCACCCCGTCCATCCGATGCTGATCGTGTTCCCTGCGGCGGAGACAAGACCGCGCCAGGAAGAGATCCTCCCCGGCTCGAGAAACCGATAGAGGGAACGGCGGCAAACCACCCCATGTGGGAGCATCCGCAGGACTCCCTGGTCCGTCTCAAACCCCGGCCCGGCCTGACCATCGTGAGCCGGAGCCGGACCGTCCTCATTTCAGGCCTCGACGGGTTCATCCGGGAAGGTTCTGAACAGGGGCTGTACTCGCATGAGACGCGGCTTTTGTCGCGCGCCGTCTACAAAATCAACAACCGCGAACCCGTGCCCGTGGCTCTTTCCAACGTCGAAAGCCATTCCTGGCTGGGGTATTACATCTCCGTCCCGCCGGGGATCGCCCCCGGGCCCGCCGACCACGGCAGCGGGCAGGTTCAGCAAATCACCCAGGAGACTTTGGAGCTGCGCCTTTCGCGTTTCGTCGGTGACGGCGTCCACGAAGACATCGAACTCACCAACTTCTCGCAGAAATCCACCGATTTTGAGTTTCAGGTCGAGCTGGACGCCGATTTCGCCGACATCGCCGAGGTCACTTCCCAGCGCCGTCAATTCGGGACCGTGCGGCGTTTATGGCGCCAATTGGCGGCCGATGTTTGGGAACTCCGCTTCTATTATCATTCCTCCCGCACTCACCGGGATCAGGGACCCGCCGGAACGGTCCATATTTATCGCGGGATCTCGGTCCGGATCGAGAGGGCCTCATCTCCTCCGGCGTTCCAAAACGGGCGGGTTTCTTTTCATGTTCTTCTGGACCCCAAAAAAACGTGGCGCGCCTGCCTGAATTTCACTCCCCAAATGGAAGGCCGGCCGCTTTCCTTCTCATACCCCTGCGAATCATTCTATGGCACGCGCCATGAATGGGACGCGCGGAAAAGCCTTTTCCTGAGCGATTCCACGCTCTTTTCATCGCCGGACAGCGACGCGTTGACGCCGGTCGTCATGAAGGCGCTCCGCCAAGCTCAGAGCGACCTGTCGGCGTTGCGGCTTTATGACTTGGATATCGACGAAAAAACATGGACGCTGGCGGCCGGGCTTCCCATTTATGTCGCGTTGTACGGCCGCGACGCCTTGACGACGGCCTGGCAATCGGGCCTGGCCAATGTGGATTTGATGCGCGGCGCGCTCCCCGTCCTGGCGCGCTGGCAGGGCACGGAGCTCAACGACTGGCGAGACGAGCAACCGGGCCGCATGCTGCACGAGATGCACCCCGGCCCCATCCACGAGCTGGACATGGACCCTTTCGGACGCTATTACGGCTCCATCACCACCTCGGGGCTCTATGCGCTGATCGTCGCCGAGCTCTGGCATTGGACCGGCGACAAGGCGCTTGTCCGGCCGTTCGTGGAGCCCGCGCTGAAGGCGCTGGACTGGCTGAACAAATACGGAGACATGGACAGCGACGGTTTTTTTGAGTACCGGACCCGCTCGGAAAAGGGCGTGGAGAACCAAGGCTGGAAGGACTCTCGCGACGCGATCGTCTACGAAGACGGCGCCCTCGTCAAAGCGCCCGTCGCCACCTGCGAGGAGCAGGCCTTCGCCTACGTGGCCAAGCTGCACATGTCGGAACTGCTCTGGTGGCTGGACCGGAAAGACGAGGCGAAGCGGCTGTATCACGAGGCGTCGGAATTGAAAAAACGGTTTAATGAGGCGTTCTGGATGGAGGACGAAAACTTTTTCGCCATGGGCCTCGATCCTCAGAAGCGCAAGATCAAATCCATCGGGTCCAACGCCGGGCATTGCCTAGCCGCGGGCATCGTGGACCTGTCGCTGGTCTCTCTGACGGCGGGCCGGCTGCTCGGCGACGACCTTTTTTCGGGCTGGGGCGTTCGAACGCTTTCTTCCGAGCATCCGGCCTACAATCCCTACAGTTATCACCGCGGGTCAGTCTGGCCGGTGGAGCACGGAACGTTCGCCATCGGGTTCATGCGATACGGCTTGCACCAGCACGTGGACTTGATCAGCCGGGCCATGTTTGAAGCCTGCGCCTGTTTTGAGCACCATCGCCTGCCGGAAATTTTCGCGGGGCATCCGCGGGACGAGGCCCACCCGTTCCCCGGGCTCTACCCCAAAGCCAACTGGCCGCAGGCGTGGTCTTCTTCCACACTTTTCAGCCTGCTGCAGGCGATGCTGGGCCTTTACCCGTTTGCCCCGCTTCATATGTTATTGGTCGATCCGCATTTGCCCGAATGGCTCCCTGAAATCACTCTCCGGAACCTGCACGTCGGGGAAGGCGTCGTCAGCCTGCGTTTTTATCGCACGAAAGACGGCTTTAGCCACCACCAGATCCTCGACAAGCGAGGGCCCATCCACATCCTGCTCCAACCCAGCCCCTGGTCCCTCACCGCGGGGTTCGGCGAACGGATGAAAGACGCCCTCACCAGCCTCCTGCCCGGCAAGTAACTTTATTGTATGGCCGAAATGTTGCATGTAAAATATCGATGAAGAAAATTGTATTGGTGACTTGCGATCCACACCTTGAGCCGGCCCTGCAAAGGAAACTCACCGGGGCGGACAATTGGAAACGGACAGATATCCATGTATTAAATAAGGTCAAGGCGTCTTCCATTTTACGCTCTTCTCCCGCGATCCTTTTTGTCGATATGCGTTTACCCAACAACGAAGCTTGGATCCTTTTGGACGCTTTGCAAAAAGCCTGGGCGGATTCGCCCCTTTTCCCGATTTTTGGACTCTGTCCAACGCAGCCGCACCCGCCCGAATTGATCAAAGCTCTTGATTTGGGGGCCGAGGATCTCATCGGCCAAGACACTCCCGCTCCGCTCCTTTTGGCGCGAATGCGCTCCAGCCTCCGGAAATACGACAAAAGCCCCCAAGGGGAAACCCTCACCAGCCGCCGAGGGCACATACAAATTTGCCTGGACACGCACCAGGTGTTTGTCCGGGCAGAAAGGAACGGCAGCGACCATCCTCTTGTTCCCGTCCCTTCCCTGACTCCCAAGGAATTCGGGCTTCTCCATCTCTTCCTGTCCCGCCAGGAATATGTTTGGACAAGGGAAAATTTATTAAATATCCTCTGGGAAAGCGGCAGCAACAGTTTCCCTCGAACGGTGGACAAGCACGTGGAGATGCTCCGCCGCAAATTGGGGCCCGCGTCCGCCTTCGTGAAAACCGTTCCGGGCGTGGGGTATCAGTTCATGGAAGTGAACACGAGATGAAGATCCTGATCGCGGACGACGAGCCGGGCATCCTGGATGCGCTGAAATTCGTCTTGACGGGAGAGCGGCACGAGGTGGTCCTCGCCCACGACGGGGACGAGGCTTTGCAAGCGTTCCAACAGCATCAGGACCTGGACCTCATCATTTTGGACATCAACATGCCCGCTCTCAGCGGGCTTGAGGTGCTGAATCGGATCCGCAAAACGGATAAGGAGATCAAAATCATCCTCCTCACCGTCCGGGACGGCCTGGCCGACCAGGTGTCGGGTTACGACGCCCAGGCCGACTATTATCTCACCAAGCCTTTCGACCACGACATCCTCCTCGCCTACATTCGAGCCTGCGCAAAAAAGAAGCGATAAGGTATAATCCATTCCGTCATGGCGTATCGAATCCTCATCATCGACGATGATCCGCTCATTTGTGAACTCGTGGAGAAAACTCTCAAGCGCGAAGGCTTCGCCACGAATTGGGTCAACAGCGCCGAAGACGGGCTGGTGGAGCTTCGTCAATCCCAATACGACCTCATCGTGATGGACGTCGGCCTGCCCGGCCTCTCCGGCATCAAGACCTGCGAGATTTTGCGGCAAAACCCGGCCACCTCTCAAATCCCCATCATCATGCTCACCGCCGAAGACAGCGAGAAAGCCAAGGTGACAGGCCTCAGGACCGGCGCGGACGACTACGTGACCAAACCCCTCTCTCCGGCGGAGTTCACCGCCCGGGTGCATGCCGTTTTGCGGCGGGTGAAACAAGCGGGCCAGCCCAGCCGCGTCTTTGAGGCCGGCGGCATTCGTGTGGACGTAGAGCGCCACGAGGTCTTCTTGAAAGGCAAACCCGTCGAGCTCCGAAAGAAGGAATTCGATCTCCTCTGTCTTTTTCTGGAAAGGAAAGAACGCGTCCTCACGCGCCAAGCCATCTTGGAAGCCCTGTGGGGCGACCAAGTGATCACCGAGCACACCCTCGAAGTGCACATCAACAATTTGAGGGAGAAACTCGCCTCCCTTTCCCACTGCCTCAAAACCATCCCCGGCGTCGGCTACAAGTTCCAACCATAATCTGTTAGAAGAAGATTTGAGGATCGTTCGACGCTTATTGGAGCGTTCCTCCTTATACTGAGAGTGGAACCATTGATCTCAGAGGAGGACGACGATGAGCACGGGTATTCTGACGAACGAACCGAGGGTCCAGGCGCTCTCAAAAACAAACTCTTTGCCGATTAAAATGGCGGCCGTGATCACCCATCAATGGTCGCCAGACCCGAGCCTGCGGATCGCCCTGGCCATCGGTGGCTGGCGGCTGAAGCTTCTTCCCCGGGACGTCTCCGTGATGTCTCTCATCCAACAGGCGCCCTCCGTGCTGTTGATCGACATGAGCCTGCCCGACAACCGAGCCTGGGAGCTCCTGGAAACCTTCCAGAAGACCTGGGGTGCCTTTGCCCTCTTTCCCGTTTTCGGCCTTTTCGCGGGCAAGCCGGATCCGGCCCGTCTCATCAAGGCCCTGGACCTTGGGGCGGAAGACCTTCTCTCCCTTGAGACCCCGGCAGAACTGTTCCTGGCCAGGATCCGCGCCACCTCCCGCATTTACGCGCGCCGCCGGCCGGCGAAAAAACTCTCCAGCCCGAACTCGAGCGTGCAGCTCCAACTCGAGTCCCGGCGGGTGCTGGTTCATTCCATCCCCACGGAACCCTTGGCGCCGAAGGAGTTCGCCCTCCTCCAATTGATGCTCATGCGCCCCGACCACGTTTGGACGCGGGAAGCCCTTCTGGATATTGTTTGGGGAAAATCAGGGGACGTCTTTCCCCGGACGGTGGACAAGCACATCGAGACCCTCCGCCAGAAGCTGGGCCCGGCCGCGCCTTTCGTGCAGACCGTGTCCGGCGCGGGTTACCGGTTCAACGAGGAGGCCGCCCAATGAAAGTGCTCGTCGCCGAAGACGATCCTTCCATCCAGAACCTGCTCAGGCACGTGATCGGCCGTGAGCGCCACGAGGTCCTGATGGCCCAGGACGGAGAAGAGGCCCTGTTCCTTTATCGTGTCACGAAGCCGGACCTCCTGATCCTGGACATCAACATGCCCAAAATGACGGGTTTTGATGTGCTGCATGAAATCCGGAAGGAAGACAACCAGACGCCCGTCATCGTTTTAACGATCCGCACGGCCATCGAAGACCAGGTCCAGAGCTACCAAGACCGGGCCGACTATTACCTCGCCAAACCCTTCGAACAGGACGTCCTGTTGGCCTACGTCCGGGCCGCTCAGAAACACAAGAACCCGTTCCACATGACGGCCCGGGCCCTCCGATGAAAATCCTCTTCGCGGATGACGACGTCGCGCTTCTCGAAATCATCCGACACGTCCTCAGCGAAGACGGCCACGACGTTTCCCTCGCCAGCGACGGCAACCAAGTCCTCCTCCTCTTCGCCCGGTTGAAGCCGGACCTGGTCATCCTGGACATCCGCATGCCCGGCCTGTCGGGGCTGGAGGTCCTGCACGAGATTCGAAAAATCGACCGGTATGTCTCCGTGATCATCCTCAGCATGCTCACCAACATGGAATACAAAGTCATCGCCTACCAGGAACACGCCGACTACTTCCTCCCCAAACCCTTCGACCTGGACGTCTTCCAAGCCTATATCCGAGCCATCCAAAAACGCCGAACCGCCGCGTTGCTCAACCCTTCGGACCGAGCTGGCTCCTTAGTGGTTAAATGAGATTCTTGACTCTTCGACTGTTTATGGCAGCGGGGCTTGTATTGATTTTTGGCATCCAGGCCAGCGGGGAAACCGTGACGATCGACGTTTCTCAAGCTGTCTTTCTGGATCAGCGGCTCTTTGGAGATAACTTGCCCTGGTACAACATTCCATCGGATGACGTTTTCCCGCCTCTCATCCGGTCCGTTTGCACGGGCTCTTACGCCAACGCCTATGATTGGTACACCCACAGCGGGGCCACATACACCGTCCTTAACGCGCTTAACACGCTGGCGGCCCTAAGGGAGGTGCGGAACGGCGGGGGTCAAATGATGCTCACCGTGAACATCCGCGGCACGGGGTATTTCCCGCCGGGCAAGCCGAGATATTTTGAGAATTTCGTGTATTCGAGCACCGATCTGCCGCCATTGGTGACCATGGCCGGAGACTGGGTGCATTACACCAACGTCACGCTTCAAGCCTATCGCCGGGGCGACGCCGTTCCGGCCGGGCGCGATCTGGACGTTCTTAACCGGGTGAATTGGGGGGAAGGCTGGGACGAACTCCTGGCTTCCGGCGAGGCACAGACGCCCAAGGTGGCCTACTGGGAAATCGACAACGAGCCGGCGGAAGCGTTTAACGACAACCCGCCCAAAAAATGGGGCAGCGGAGACGAATATCTGAGACGATATCAGGCCGTGGTCTCATCCATGACTCTGGTGGACCCTTCGATAAAAGTGGGCCCCATGCACCATTGGATTTGGGAGCCCCAACCCATCGAATATGTCTTGAAAGACCCTTCCACACGCATCGATTTCGTGAGCTACCATCCCTATGATGACTTAGGACGAGTTTGGGGATATCCGGAGATCATGGAGCAGGGCCTTCGCGGCCTGCGGCTCAGTCAAAAAGCGCAATTCCTGCTGATGTGGGAGGATGTTGTGAAGTATGGACGCTACGCGCCCGGCCTGGAATTTTTTGCCACCGAGTGGAACCCCGTACGTTTTTCGTACAGAGGGGCGCCCCAGCAATCCATGTTCCAGGCCCTGGCCGTGGTGGAAAATCTTTTCACGTTTGCCGATGTCGGCGTGAACGGGGCCCTTTTCTGGCCCGGGCTGGCCATGGCACAATCCAACACGGTTTATCTTTATCCGGCCTATCATGTGATGCAACTGATGCTCCAGCGCGGGGATGACCGCTACATCGGGCACTACAACCCCGGCGGGGATGTCCGCATCTACGCCGTGCGGAACAGCCGGACCGGCGAAACAGCACTGTGGGCGGTTAATTTCAGCAATACCCAGCACAAATCCGTTGACCTTGTTTTAGAGAATTTAGGGGCTGTTTCGGGACCCGTCACCCGCAGGGTCCTTAAAAACCGGGAGGGCCCCACGAGCCTTCTCACCACCAGCTGGCCCGATGACTCCGCCAATTCATTCGATGTCCCTGGAGATGTTGGTTGGGAAACGGAAACGGTTACGTCCTTTGACCCTTCCCTTTATGCTTGGCCCCTTCCGCCCGCGAGCGTCAGCGTGTTGGTTATTCCGAGCAACGGCTCCACGGCTCTTCGTGCCGGTATTCCTCCCGTCGCCTATTTTACAGTATCGCAGCCCGCGCCGCGGGCCGTCGCGCTGAATGCCTCCCGCTCCTTTGACCGGGACGGGACCGTGGCTTCCTATTCGTGGGACTTCGGGGATGGATCCACCGCCTCCGGCGCCCAGGTTCAACATGCGTATGCCGGCGGAGGGCGGTTTTTGGTCCGCCTCCGAGTGACCGATAACAGCGGTCAGACGGATGAGGAGGTTTTTTCCCTCCCGGTTGAAGGAGAACCCGCCGGTGATTTCATCGCCTATTGGCCCTTCGATGAGGGCGCCGGCTTCACGGCTCTTGATGTCTCGGGAAACGGCCATCGCGGAGTCATTGATTGGCCGCTGACGACTTGGCATGAAGGGATTCGCGGGAAAGCTCTCCGGTTCAACGGGAACATCACGGACCAAGTCATCGTACAGGACAGTCCTGCTTTGCGTCTTCAGCGATTCACTCTTTCGGCTTGGATTAAACCGGACGTTCCCATCGATTCGATGACCTATACCCATCCGGGTGTCATTTCCAAAGAAGATTGGGCCGCTAACGCCGGGTTCCGTTTCGGCGCCTTTAAGGCAGACCGTAAAATGCAGGTGCGCCTGCTGCAGGGGACCAGCGCCGGCCAAGTCAAGCAGGCCTCTTACGTGGAGCCGGCCGAGAAAGGCTCCTGGATCCACCTGGCGGCCACCTATGACGGGCAGGACCTAAAACTGTTCCGCAACGGCCTAGTTCAGGCCACCAACGCCATCGGAAATATTACGATCAACCACAACGCCGCGCAGCTCGTCATTGGCCGGGGCTTCAAGGGCCTTATCGACGAAGTGAAAATCTACAACCGCGCTTTGACCGAAGAGGAAATCGTCCTTTTGGAGGCAAGAACCCGGAGCGATCC